>JALWCU010000022.1 GCA_027015275.1 Bacteroidales bacterium
CTCAATTGTAGTATTTGGTCTTGGTCCTTCGTCAGTGTCAAAAACTCTCTTTTTTACAACTTTTTTGCCGTTTTCAAAAATAACATTTTCAACCTCAAGAGGAATGATTTCATCTTTGAATTTACCCTCTTTAATGGCTGCAACAGCTTTCATGTTGGATTCGTAAGCGCATTGGTCTTGTTCTTCTCTTGAGATTCCGTATTTGGAAGCAACGTTTTCAGCCGTGAGTCCCATATTAATATATGCCTGAGGCAATTTCTCCGCAAGATAAGGGTTTGGTGTCAACTTGTTTCCTGTCATTGGAACCATACTCATATTTTCGCTGCCTCCTGCAATGACAATGTCATATTGCCCGCTCATTACTTTGAAAGATGCATCTGCTATAGATTGAAGTCCCGAAGAACAAAATCTGTTCACAGTAACAGCGGGAACCGTATCAGGTAATCCCGCTCTTAAAACTGCAACTCTCGCCATATTCAATCCTTGTTCAGCTTCAGGAAAAGCATTCCCGATTACAACATCATCTATATCTTCAGGTTTAACAGCACCGTTTGTCCTATTTATAACCTCTTTTATAACCGTTGCCGCCATGTCATCAGGTCTGAATTTTACCAATGTACCCCTATGTGCTTTGCCAATAGGAGTTCTAACGGCGGAAACTATTACTGCTTCTCTCATTTTATCCTCCCTTTCTTTTAGTTCAAAGTTATTAGTTCATGGTTCAATGTTCAACCTGTGGAATAATTTTCTAATTAATTTTACTATATCCACGGATTCAAAGTTTTATTTAGAAATTGAGAAAATCAATTTCTAAGTGGTTTATTGTATCTTAACATGTGTCTCATCCTTGCCTGTGTCTTATGATTACCTGCAAGACTCAGAAAAGCTTCCCTTTCAAGATCAAGCAAATACCATTCGTCAACTGCGGTTCCGTCGTCAACATCACCTCCTGCAACAACATATCCCAATTTATCCCCTATTATTGCATCATATTCCGTAATCTGACCTGCTTCAAGCATTGTATAGATAGCAACTTTAAAGAGCGCATAAGCTGATTTCCCAGGTACAATTATGTCAGTTCTGTACTGTTTTTGTCTGTATCCTGTTTCAGCAAGAGACAAACATAATTTTTTAGAATCGTGAATGAGAAAATCTCTGTTCATTGTAATATGGTCGCATTCTTTGAAATAGCCGAAGTCCTGAGCTTCCATTGCGGAAGTTGCAACTTTTGCCATTGCAATTGTTTCAAATGCCCTTCTTGAAAAAGGCAATCTGTCCACTCCAACTGCATTATCCGGAATCAAGTCGAGATTTCTCAAAATAAGTTCCTTTGTTCCTCCTCCCGCGGGAATAACTCCCACTCCAACTTCAACTAATCCAGTATATGTTTCCGCATACGCATTAATAACATCCGCAGCAAGGCAAATCTCAAGACCTCCTCCGAAGGTGTATCCGAAAGGAGCTGCAACAACAGGCTTTGAACAATATTTAATATTCATGCAAGCTTTTTGAAAAGCTTTAACCATGAAATTAAGCTCATCCCATTCTTCGTCCTCGGCTTCAAGGAGAACAAGCATTAGATTTGCTCCCACACTGAATGCTTTTCCGTCGTTTGCTATTACCAAACCTTCATAATCTTTTTCTACGGTATCAACAGCTTTATTAATCATATTAACAGTATCAGCTCCTATTGCATTCATCTTCGAATGAAATTCGAGACATAAGATTCCGTCTCCAATGTCCAGAAGAGAAGCGCCGTTGTTTGATGCAATAACGTTATTTTTCTCTTTTTTAATGTTTTTAATCTTAATGGCTTTTTTATTGGATACTATTTTTTTATACTCATTTTTATCG
>JALWCU010000023.1 GCA_027015275.1 Bacteroidales bacterium
CTCGTTCAGTGTACATACCAGGGTCTATTATTACAGCTATATTGCTTGCTTCATCAGCCACCAGATATGTATTGACTCTAAAATCATTAAAAACAAATCGTTTTATTAGCATTATTGTGGTAATTTTTTATTTTTTTGTACTATAAGTAAATTTGTATAAACATGTAAATTTTTTCTATATGTCTAAACTAAACAAATCTAAATTAAAAAAAGAAATCCTTGCTATTTTCAAAAAGGAACCTAAGAAATACTTTAACTACAAGCAAATAGCAAAGCTCGTCAGGGCAAACACACGAACTCAAAAAAGACTTGTTATCCAAATTCTTGATGAGCTGCACAAACAAGGTTACATACTAGAAAGCAAGCAAGGTAGATATCAGCTACATCCTCAAAGCAAAAAGGTAATTGGCACTCTTGACATGTCCGAAAAAGGCTTTCCTGTTGTCCACATACAGGATTCCAATGACTTTGTTTATATTCCATTGAATAAACTCAGTCATGCTCTCCACGGCGACAAGGTCGAAGTCGTAATAACTGCACGCTCCAGAAAAAGGGACGTTCCCCAGGGCGAAATTACAAAAGTAATAGAACGCTCGAAAAAGCTTTTCGTGGGGACTATCATAAAGTCCAAGAATTATGCTTTCCTTACGACTAATTACAAAAGTATGCCTTACGATATTTTCATACCTATCAAAAACTTGAAAGGAGCTAAGGACGGAGACAAAGCTCTGGTCAGCATCACTGAATGGCCAGAGTACGCCAAAAATCCCGAAGGCGAAGTTGTCGAAATACTTGGGCCATCTGGCAGTGCAGACGCCGAAATGCACGCAATACTTGCAGAGTTTGATTTGCCTTATTCATTTCCACCCGATGTTGAGCAAGAAACTAAGCAAATACCAACCGCTATTCCCGCTGATGAGATAAAAAAACGTCTGGACTATCGTCAGGTGCTAACCTTTACCATTGATCCAGCAGATGCCAAAGACTTCGATGATGCTCTATCGTTTAAGAAGATTTCCGAAGATCTATACGAAATAGGCGTTCACATAGCAGATGTTACTTATTATGTCAAAGAAGGTACTTTGCTGGACAAAGAAGCTTACAAGCGTGCTACATCTGTCTATCTTGTCGATCGCGTAGTTCCAATGCTTCCCGAAAGGCTCTCCAACGAGCTTTGCTCACTGAATCCACATACAGATAAACTTACATTCTCAGTTATTTTCCGTATGAACAGCGACGCTCGTGTGTTGAGCTATCGTATCGAAAAGACTGTCATAAACTCAGACCGCAGATTCAATTATGACGAAGTTCAGAAAATCATAGAAACAGGCCAGGGAGATCATGCAGAAGCAGTTCTGACTCTAAACAATCTAGCACAAAAACTACGTGCCAAACGTTTTGAAAATGGTGCAATTGCCTTTGAATCTGGTGAGATGAAATTCCACCTTGATCCTCTGGGTAAACCTACACAGGTTTTCTTCAAGAAAATGAAGCAGTCTAACCAGCTTGTCGAAGAGTTCATGTTACTTGCCAACAAAAAAGTAGCAGAAAAAATTGGCAAGGTTCCACAGGGCAAGAAGCCTAAAACATTTGTTTATCGTGTTCATGACTTACCAGACCAGGAAAAATTAGAAAATTTCTCGCGTTTTGTAAAAAAATTTGGTTTCGACATTGCTGTCAAATCGCCTAAAGCTTTTGCGCATTCCCTTAACAGTCTTTTCGGCAAAATTAAAAATAATCCAGTTGCTCTGATAATTGCTAATATAGGCATCCGTGCAATGGCAAAGGCAGAATATTCTATTAATAACATCGGACATTTCGGTCTGGCGTTCAAATATTACACACACTTTACATCGCCAATACGACGTTATCCAGACATGATGGTACACAGGTTATTATACAGATATTTATACGAAAAGAAAGACTCGGCAGATGAGAGCAAATATGCCAAACGTTGTAAGCATTCCACTGAAATGGAAATAATGGCACAGCGCGCGGAATGGGCTTCAATTAAATACAAAGCAATAGAATACATGAAAGACAAGGTGGGACAGGAATTCGAAGGTATTATAGCAGGACTGAGTGAATGGGGTATTTTTGTGCAACTCATAGAAAATAGCATCGAAGGTACTGTCTTGATACGCGACATCGAAGATGATTTTTATGTATATGACGAAGAAAATTATGCTTTGATAGGCGAATACACAGGAAATAAATTTGAAATTGGTGATAAAATTCTTGTACGTGTGGCACGTGCCGACCTCATCAAAAGACAGCTTGATTTCGCTTTGGTCAAAAAACTTGCAAACAACATTGAAATATTAAACTTAAAAGACTGAGAGTCATGAAAATAATCATTCCAATGGCAGGTATGGGCAAACGCCTCAGGCCACTTACTTTAACAACACCAAAGCCATTATTGAAAATTGCAGGAAAAACAATTGTTGAACATCTATTAAACAATTTACAATCAATTTCGCCATCGAAAATAGACGAGGTTGGCTTTATTATTGGTAATTTTTCTCCTGAAATTAAGCAATTAATAACAAATATTGCTGAACAGCTTAATGTAAAACATCGCCTGTTTGTTCAAAATGTTCCTCTGGGAACAGCACATGCCGTATCAATGGCTAAGGAAATGTTAGAAGGGAATGTGATTATAGCTTTCGCAGACACAATCTTTGTTGCCAGAGAAACAATAGACAGCTCTCAGGAAGCAATTATTTTCACTAAACGAGTGGAAAATCCAGAGCAATACGGCGTAGTTGACCTCGACGAAAATAATTACATCACAGGATTTGTAGAAAAACCAAAAACCTTCGTATCAGACCAGGCAATTATTGGCATTTACTATTTCAAGCAGGCAGAGAAACTTAGGGATAAAATCAATTATCTTATCGAACATAACATCAAAGGAAATGGCGAATACCAGCTCACAGATGCCTTGGATATGCTACTCAAAGACCAGATGAAATTCAAATCCTATCCCACAGATGAATGGCTGGACTGCGGAAATCCTCAAGCATTACTCTATACAGCCAAACGCGTTCTCGAGCTATATTATAACAACACTGAAATTTATAAAAACGAAAATTTGGATAACTCAATAATAAATCCGCCAGTATTCATCGGCAAAAATGTCAAAATAAAAAATTCTGTCATCGGCCCTTATGCTTGTATAGAGGACAACTCGGTAATAGAAGATTCTACTGTAAAAAATTCAATTATATACGATGACACCACTATAGCCGATTCATTCATAAATGAATCTCTGATAGGTAGCAGTTCTGAAATTATCAGCAATGTCAATAAGCTCATAGTTGGGGATTACACAAACATCCGTAGCCATGAAAAATAAATCCTTAACTCTGGTGTTGGTAATTCTAATGATTCTGGCCAGCTCTTGCCACACTCTGAAGCCATTTACTACGGCAGTTTCTGAAAAAGAAACTGCCGCACTTAAAGTAATAAAACTTAGCCAGATTAGTGCCCGGAGACTTAAAGAAAACTATATTGTACATGCAGATTACCAGGACAATACCTTCGTAGCAGCCGGAATTATTGACTGTCCATCTAACTCTCGAGCAAAAATTACTGCAACTTCAAATTTTGGATTGCCTCTGGCTCGAATAACAATTACGACTGATTCTGCATTTGTTCATTCAATGCTTTTCGAGGACTATTCGGTACGCAATAGCTCACTTCTGCGGGGGACAGGCTTCTCTATCTCTCCGGCCACTTTGAAAGACATTCTGCTAGGAAACTTGATTTTCGTTAGTGATACTATTAGCTTAGACAACTACAACCTGAGCTTACAAAACGACTCTGTTGTTATCTTACAATTTCGCATTCCATCCCGGCATAATGCAAGCATCTCAAGCTTTAACAATACTGTAGCCTTTTCTCTAAATCTAAACAAGGTAATCAGCAATAGCTTTTGGCTTTCGAAGAATGAGACGCAAATAATAATCAAATATCTCGACTTTAGCACTGTAAATAACAAAAAGATCCCAAATAAAATCGACTTCACCATAGTGCAAGGAATAGACACAACAATGATAGCTCACATAAAAATCAAAAATATCCGTTTGCAATGACACGGCGTCTAATACTAATTACATATTTTATTATGCTTGGCCTTGGGGCCGTGGCTCAGACAGAAACAAAAGACATAGCCTTTTATATCAATTTTCTGGAAAAATCTCAGTACATAGATACTCTCAGCCTGGAAAATGTATTTATTCTCAAAAAGCGCAGCGACCTACGTAAGGTCTATATTGCTAACCTTAAGGCACAAGAGAAATCATTGCAATACAAAATAAACCGCATACAGGGCTACATAAATGACCTACAAGGACAGCTCGACCGAGTAAAGCACACTTTTGCACAAATGCTCGTATTTACATATCTGAACAAAAAGTTCTTTCCCTCCAATCTCGTGTTTATTCTTTCTGCAAAATCCTTTAATCAAGCCTATCTGAGAATAAAATTCCTTCAGCTGTCAACTAAATATCTAAAATCACTAACCAAAGTGATATACATGACCAAGCAAGAATTAGAAAACCAGAAAAAAATCTTAGAACAAAGCTTGGCTATGCGTCGGCACCTGATAAAAAAAATACAATACCAACAAAGCGTTCTCGACGAAGACTATGCCATGCTCAATCAAATTAAACAAAACTCTAAGCAATACCAGTCCCTACTCGCCGATCTAAAAAACTACGAAATAGTACGAAATGCTCTTAACCACCAAGTAATAAATGAAATCAACGAAGAAAAAGGCACATCAGAGACAAACAGTATAACAAAGCTCTTCGAGAACAGCAAAGGCATGCTGACACCACCATTAAAAAATGCTCTGGTAGTTATACCATTCGGCGTGCACGCACACCCTACACTAAAGTCGATAAAAGTGCGTAATGACGGCATTGACATTACTTCACCTACTGACTCGATTGTAAAAGCTGTTTTCAATGGCAAGGTAACTAATATAATTTCCTTGCCTAATAATAGACGCGCTATTCTTATCCGTCACGGTGATTATTACACTGTTTATTCCAATCTTTATAAGGTATTTCTCAATCCTGGACAAAATGTCAAAAAAGGGCAGAGCATAGGCACAATTCACAGACTTGTAGGTGAAAAATATCCTGTACTGAATTTTCAGATATGGCATAAAGCCCAAAAGCTCAATCCAGAAGACTGGCTAAACATTTAAGTATGAAAGAAAAAAACAACATATTCTTCCGTCATCTCGAGCGATTTATATTCAAATACCACTTAATCAAGGCTCTACAAAACTTTATTATTGGTATTAGCTTAATCTTGCTAATAACTTTGTTCATTGTTTTGTTTAACTATTATACTTATCCCACTGTTGCGACAAAACGTATCATTTTCGGATTTTATATCCTGATTACATCAGCCATGGCATTTGAATTCATTATTTTAAAAATTATCCCATTATTTTTCAAGAAAAAACGTATTTCATACAAGCATGCGGCAAGCATAATTATACAACTCGAGCCAGATTTTGACGATCGTCTTTTGAGTATTATAGATTTGAGCTTAGACAAGCAAGAGGATCCGCTAATCAACGCAGCCATTGACCAAAAGATTAAACAGCTTAAATTCCTGGATTTTGGGAACATACTGACTATTAACCAGATTAATAAGTCAGCT
>JALWCU010000024.1 GCA_027015275.1 Bacteroidales bacterium
ACAGCACTGTGCCATTTGTAGGGAGAGCAGCACATCTGGATAATGATTATGACATCTGGATAGACCCAAGGATAATTGTCAGCTATCAGACTAAATATATCTTATTTCAGGCAGGTAGAAGCAAATTCCATCTTGGCGAAGGTTATAATTCACTGTGGCTTAGCGAATTTACACCTGCCATGCCTTTTGTTCGAGCACAGGTAAGGCTCAAGCACGTTCTCTATGGCTACCAGATTAATTACCTACAAAACCCTGACCAGCGTTTCGATGGCAAGATTAAACATGCTTTTAATTTCACACATTATTTCGACTTTAGTTTTGGTCCGCTCAATCTGGACATGTTCGAGACAGTAGTGCAGGATCCCATTGATTCACTTGGTGCTCATCGTGGGCTGGATATTAATTATCTCAACCCCGTGATATTCTTTCGTGCTATTGACCTTATGTTGGGTTCACCAGATAATGTCCTGCTAGGACTGGGCGGCAGCTTGCGTGTGATGAAGAAAATACTTTTTTACGGATACGGAGTGCTGGACGAAATGCTTGTATCACACTTACTCTCAGGCGATAAATGTTGGTGCTTGAAATACGGAGCCAACGCAGGAATGAAGCTTTTTTATCCAATGGGCAAAAATATGCTTTATTTCCAGGGTGAGCTCTCTGCTGTCAGACCTTACACATATTCACACGACAATCCAATACTCGCTTATGGCAATCTCTACCAGCCTCTGGGACATCCCTTAGGCGCAAATTTTTACCAAGCTCTTGCAAAAACCAGCTTCATCAAGCAAAAAAAACTATCTATCAGTCTATTAGCTTCATACAGCATCTATGGCCAGGATATTGACACGCTAAATTATGGAAAAAACATTTACCGTTCTTATCTTTCCCGTGTCCGCGATATGGGTGTAATAACAACACAGGGCAAACGAACAAATCTTACTTACATAGACCTGACAATCAGCAAGGAAATAACATCTAACCTGTGGCTAAAAACAGGTATAATTTTTACACACTTGTCAGGGCAGAAAAATCAAATACTTGTCCATCTCGCTATTACTTCTGGTATTCTCAACCCACGATGGGACTGGCGTTAAAATTCATTCTGCAAAAAATTGTTGTCATCTTGACTATGCACAGTGTCCTGTCTTCTGAGCAAGCTATCGGCTGTAACCTTCAGAACCACAAGGTCAATCTTAGAACCTTTGGGCACTTTGAATCCAGGTTGAACAGTATCACCATGAAAAATCATTGCATAGACCAAACCGTCATCCTTGGGACTGGGAAGATAATAAATATGACCAATACGTAAGCCCAGGGGACGGAGCTCATTCTCTGCCTGTGTGATAGAGACATAACCTGGCAGCTCAGGTAACGCTACCTTCTTAATACGATATGCAATAATCGTAACAAAAATTGTACGTCCTTTCTTGATATTAAAATTAGCAGGTGGCGACTGGTCCACAACAGTACCCGGCGGCAAAGGACTATCTGTAGAATTGTCTATAGAATCAATGACTTTTATCGAAAAGCCTTTGTTTTTGACGATGTTATAAGCTTCTGGCAGGGTATAGCCTCTTAGCTCTGGTGCTAAATATTCTCGTCCGTGCCTTGTATAAATTTTCAAATAAGCAGATGTCAAAAGCAATACCAACACTACAAAGACAAAAATTTTGATTACTGCTTTCCAGAAAACGGTAGATGTGATATATTCCCATAGATTCCTAAAAAAGTTTCTAAAAGCCATAACCTTATTCAATTGTTTTGTTCACCCAAAATTACAAAAAACAATATACAATAAAAATCAGCTCAGGGACTTTAGATTTTTCTTTAGCTCATCGAGCTGTAAGTGCAAATTTTCCCATTCTTCTTCGAGAAGTGCTATTTGCTGAGTGATCTGTCCATAACGCTCAAATATCTGATGCTCGCTGGTACCACTGTTTAATTTATTTTCAAGGTCAGCTTTTTCTTTTTCCAATTGTTCGATGTTGTTCTCTACTCTGTCAATGCTTTTCTCGACTTTATTTATTTGGCGTTGAAGCTGTTTGCGTTTCTCATAAAGAGCTTTATTCCCAGATATTGTCTCTGGTTTATTCTGATTCCCTTTTTTCTTGCTAATGATTTTTTCTTCTAGCTCACGCACAGTAGAAACACGGTAAAAATCAAGGAAAGATTCTATTCCACCCTTAAACTGGCGTAGTTTGTGGTAATGAAAATAATACACAGTATCTGCCAGACCATTTAGAAAATCTCTATCATGCGAGATAATTATCAAAGTACCGGTGTAAAGCTTGAGTGCCTGCTTGAGAATGTCCTTTGAAATAATATCCAAATGATTGGTCGGTTCATCCAGCACAAGCAGATTGTAAGGACGAAGGATAAGCGTTGCCAATGCCAGGCGTGCTTTTTCGCCACCAGAGAGAACAGCCACTTTTTTGTGAACATCATCACCTGAGAAGAGAAAAGAACCAAGAATGTTTCTCACCTGCGATTTGACTTCACCTATAGCCTCATCTTCCATAGTCTCGAGCACGGTTTTATTTGGATCAAGCAGCTGCTCCTGGTTTTGCGCAAAATAACCTATCTGGACATTATGCCCCAGCTTGAAAAATCCATTATAATCGAGCTCTCCAACAATGATTCTTGCCAGAGTAGTCTTGCCTTCCCCATTGCGTCCAATAAAAGCAACTTTCTCCCCACGGTCTATTGTAAGGTTTATCCTATCCAGCACAAGATTTTTGTCATAAGCCTTGGACAGCTCTCTAATTTCGACGACAATATCACCTGAGCGTGGTGCTGGCGGAAAACGAAAGGTTATGCTGGCCTGATCAATCTCGTCTATTTCCACCAAATCCATTTTCTCCAACATCTTTACCCGCGCCTGCACCTGCGAAGCTTTCGTAGCCTTATAACGAAAACGCTCGATGAACCTTTCTGTCTGCTTAATTTTCTTTTGCTGGTTTTCCCATTCTGCCTTTTGTCGTTGTATGCGTTCTTCTCGCAGTTCAACAAATTTGGAATAAGGGACAGGATACTGATACACCTTGCCCTTTACAATCTCTACGGTACGATTAGTTACAGTATCCAGAAAACGACGGTCGTGCGAGACAAGAATAATTACACCTTTAAAAGATGCTAAATAATCTTCTAACCACTGAATAGACTCAATATCAAGATGATTCGTGGGCTCATCCAATATCAACACATCGGGCCTGCGCAAAAGAATTTTAGCTAACTCAATGCGCATACGCCAACCACCACTGAGCTGTGATGTCGGCAAGTTAAATGAGTTTTTATCAAAACCCAAACCGAGCAAAACTCGCTCAGCCTTAGACTCTAAACCTTCTGACTGGAACTGGGACAGACGCAAATTAATATGCTCGAGCTGATCAATAAGTCTTAGATACTCTGGCGAAGTAAAATCATCTCTGTCTTGCAGCTGAGCTGAAATGTCCTCTGCCTTTTGCCTGAGCTCTTCGACATAAGCAAAAACGGAAACAGTCTCCTGCCAGATAGAAGTTGTATCCGTAAAATGCAGATGCTGTGGAAGGTAGCCAATTGTAATATCTTTTTTTGTATTAATAGAGCCGTTATCAGGCGTCATCTCACCTATTATGAGCCGCAACAAAGTGGTTTTCCCAGAGCCATTGCGCCCTACGAGCCCAATTTTATCATTATCTGAAATCTCGAGATTAATATTATCAAAAATAACTCTACCACCAAATGCCAAAGACAAATCACGAATCGATATCATAGTAGCTTATCCTTATTTTTCTGAAATTCATCTAAACTTCCAATATTGATCCATGAATTTTCTGCGATAGGATATACTCCCACTTTCCCGCCAGATTTCTTAATATCCTTGATAAAGTCATTGATATCATAAAATTGGTTATAAGGTATAACATCCAGGATTTGGGGATTAACAACATATATTCCGGCATTTATAAGATAATATAAAAATGGTTTTTCCTTCATTTCTACAAGAGACAAGTCTTTATTAATTTGGCAGACTCCGAAAGGTATTGGTATTTTTTTTATGGCACTTACTATAGTCATGTGGAGTTCAGAAAAAAATGCAAATCACCAATTGTAATATTAATTTATTTTTTACAAATATAAAATTTTCATGATTAAATTAAATCTCTTCTCTTGACTCCCATCTAGTTTATTGGATATCTGTGTAACGAATTAAAAGTATAAAATCAGTTTTCTTAAAGGTATGCTGTGTAATAAGCCATTAAAACATCTCTTACCCAAGAACGGTATAGCTTAGCAAAAATAAGACAATAACTAATTTTTTAGCAATTTCAGTATGCAATCAAATTTTCCCCATTATCACAAGTTATAGTCTTTATTAGGTATGTCAACAATTTGTTCAGCAATTCTGTTCACCATTTTCTTGGTCCATAGATATCCGCTAGCTCTATCATTGGTGTTGCTTTTGACCTTTTTTGATTCTTACTAATAATTGTCCTATTTCAGAATCACCAAGCTGCTCTTTCCTATGGACAATCCTCGACTTTGGTCTATATCAACCCTGTCTTTATGCCATTAGTATCCTCTTTATTACCCAGTTTCCTGTCTGCCGCTTTACGAAGAAGGCGTTTGTATAATTACAATCTACTTTTTTATGCGAACATATACATGAGAAACCCTCTCTATGCACTTTACAACAATCTGTCATCTGCTCTGAACCACAGCCCATTACTAATAGCACTTCCGCAGCCCATCTCAGTTCTCTGGTAATGTTAATATATTTACAAATTTTTTCGATTTGAAAGGTAAAATACACCTCTCCATCAAAACAGTGAAAGTGTTTTTGTGAAATTAATCCCCAACCTGTATCGCTCTGAAAGTTGCATCATTAGTTGAAATTAATCAAATTATTAAATATTTTTGCAATGACGAATTATAATATTTTCAAAATGCCGAATATTTTAGTTACAGGCGGTACAGGATACATTGGTTCCCATACTGTTACGAGTCTTCTGGATAAGGGTTATAATGTTACAATTATAGATAGTTTAGTAAACTCAAGTATAAAAATACTCTCTTTAATCGAGGAAATTACTCAAAAAAAACCTACTTTTTACAAAATAGATTTACGAGACAAAGAAAGAGTAGAACAAATTTTTAAAACTAATCACTTCGATGCAATAATTCATTTTGCTGCACTGAAAAGCGGCCCAGAATCAATAGAGAAGCCACATCTTTATTATAATAATAATCTTTTATCTTTACTTAACTTAATAGAGCTTTCGTTTAAATATAAGGTCAACAATTTTATTTTCTCATCGTCCTGCGCAGTTTATGGCACACCTTCATATCTTCCTGTTGATGAAGCTCATCCTTTTAATGTAGCATTATCTCCTTATGCTAGGACAAAACAATTTGGAGAGAGAATTTTACAAGATATAGCTAACAATGATTTGAATGTCATTTCATTAAGATATTTCAACCCTGTAGGTGCCCACCCCAGTGGAAAACTTGGCGATATACCTAAGTCTGATGCCAATCTGATGCATTTTATATTAGAGGTGGCAATGGGCAGGTCTGAGTACCTCGAAATTTATGGTAGTGATTATGAGACAAAAGACGGTACGCCAGAAAGAGATTATATCTATATAATGGATGTCGTTGATGCACATATAATTGCATTAGAG
>JALWCU010000025.1 GCA_027015275.1 Bacteroidales bacterium
TCTGTGGGAAGACCCTGCCTCTATTAATCATGTCAATGCCGACTATTCTGCACAATACAACACCAATACACGAGGAATTGAAACCAATGCAGGCATAAAATCATCAACAGAGAAAATGGCATGGGGAGTTCGCGTGGGCTATAATATTAATGGCGATATGCAAGATGGCTTGGGCGAACAAATAAAAAACACACGTTTCCTAATGCAAGATGTCAAATCTTTCCTTATCCTAAATAATGAGGAGTCATCACACAAATTCTATTATCAATACGACCGCAACAAACTAGGCCTGTGCGTCAAGCCAGCCCTTCCTTTGGTTAATGACAACAAAATGCTGCCTGAAGCTTTTTACCAGGACCTATCCCACATATTCATTGGCAACAAAAACACTTTTTTCTTTAATAAATCACTGAACCTTCATGCCAATTTTTCCTATGAATTTAACCGCCGCGCCATACGCATCAAAAAAACACAACCTGCTCCTATCGATATGAAATTACATAATCTGAACTACGATATATACCTTACAGCAGAAAACAACAGACTAACATTTGTTACAGGCTCACAAGGCTGGTTCGTACAAAACACCAATTATGGCAAAAGCGTATTCCTGCCAAATTACCAATCTTTAAATACATCAGCATTTGGACTCTTACATTACATTGTCTCAAGGAGAATACATATAATCACCGGGCTGAGATATGACTTCTCTGCCATAAATCTACAACCCATAAACGATACTACAACAAGCATAATTTCCAAAACATACAATAATCTTAGTGGGTCAATTGGCGGAACATTCCACATCAGCCAGCATGCCTTACTGCGATTTAACTCAGCCACTGCATACCGCAACCCAAACTCAGCAGAACTGGGCGAACTGGGCATTCACGCTTACCGATATGAGCTTGGTAATCCTGGACTCAGACCACAACATAGCTTTGAAAACGATCTGAGTCTGCATATTCATTCGCAGAAATTAATAGCTGACCTTGCTGTTTTCCATAATGTAATAAAAAATTACATATTCCTTGCCCCTACACCCGACACAGCAAGTAATGGCATGGAAATATACACCTACGAACAAAGTAACGCCCTACTTTACGGCTTAGAAACAGGCATTCAAGCAGAAATCACACCTAATCTAACAACAAAAATCATCTATTCATACATCAAAACCAAAGACTCACTCGGCCGTCCTTTGCCGCTTATTCCACAAAACAAGCTAAAAGCCTTCCTAAATCTTAATATCAAACACATCGGACTATTTACCAATGTTACAATGCAACTCAATCCTGTCTATGCCTTCGCTTACCCACATCCAGCACCTAATGAAATGCCTTCAAATGCTTATTTCTTGCTAAATATGTCCATCTCTAGCACATTATCCATCGGAAAAGCAAATCATATAACAATGTTCATTAATGGATATAACTTGACAAACACTGTTTACAGCGACCATCTCTCCACACTTCGGCAGGCAGGCTTCTACGACATGGGACGCAATATCTCCTTTGGCCTTCGGTGGAACTTAGATTACACGAGGAAATAATCTTTTGTGCTTACATTGCCATTGTGGCTCATTCCTTAAGAAATTTTTGTATAAAAAAGCCATTCTTTGTCTTCAGCCAAGCAATATAAATACCAGCAGGCAGTTTACTCAGATCGACTATATTGTCTTCAAGAGTTTTGTCAATGAGCAATTGCCCTTTTGAATTATAAATTTTCAAACGTCCTAACTTTCTAACAAAGATAATATCATAAGCAGGATTAGGATAAATAAATGGGCTATTACCAGCTATTAAAGACGGAATATAATTGCTTCTAACCTTTGTCCAATAAAAAAATTCCTGTGATCCTAACACCCATGTAGTAACTTTTCCATTATAGTATAGTCTCTGCGATAAATTACTATTTTTGTCATAAATCCATGACCAACGGTCAAGATTTTTCCAGTAGTTAACCCCACTCAACCACATCTGATATGCATGATCCACCAAAAATCCTAATTCATTATAGCCATAAATTTCTCTACTTGAGTTTATCCAGGTACCATTATCTGAAGACCAAAACTTGTAGATCATTTCCGTAATTTTATTATTTACATATCGGTATTCATATTTATGATTATCAGCCCAGTGTTCAGATATCCAGTACTGTTGTAGTTTTTCTGTTAAATTTCCGTTTGCATCGTAAGTATATATGCTTTGTGAATATGGTTGCCATGTAGCATTAAAACTATTCCAGGTTTGCCATATTTCTTTTCTCAGCTTACCATTATTACCATAGAAATAATCAAATTTATTGAAATTTACCCATACTGAATCGTGACATAACTGCTCTGTAGTAGAACTTAACTGTCCAGAACTATTATAAGTAAAAGTTTTCTTGGAATAATCTTTCCATTGTCCTTTTACATAATCCCATAAAATCAATATTTCCTGCTTAAGATTATTTAAACTATCATAAGAGTAAAGATATCGCGACTTATTAACCCATGCTTGCAAATTTTTATCCCATAAAAACTCGGTTTCCTGAGAATATTTACCCTGATCATTTAATACATAACTCTCTCTAAAACCCAGGTAAAAAATGTGTTGACTATTATCATATTCCTTACTAAGTAATAATACTATCTTACCTTTTGCCGTATATTTTACATAATATGTTGTATCGTCCCAGTCCCCAGTAGAATCATTGAATGGAAATTCCAGTATAAACTTTAATTTCTTTCTTGAATAATAAGACTTGATTATAGTATCTCCTTTTTGCCAATTATTTGTCAGAGTATCATAGAAAAAAACTTTCTCAATAACTGGATTCCACAAAGAATCATAATCATAAACCAATACTTTACGAAAAGTAAATACATATTGCCCTCATGGTTAGCCAAATACATAACTATAGAATCAAACTTCCAGATACCAGAAGTTAACTTTCTACTTGTTTGCAACTGATAACTTGTAAGAAATTCATCCCCGGACAGATTGCTTATATCCTGTCGAATTTTAGATGCATTCTGGAAAAATTCTTTAGGTTGGAACTGGGCAAAAGCTGTAACGACTGATAGAAGAAAAACAAGAACAACAGACCGTTTCACCTCAAAAATATTTTACAATTTTACTAACAAATTACCCCATTTCCTATTAAATATCAATGATTTCCTTATCTTTTAACTTTGGTGAATTAACATCGATATTTACCAATTGCTGTCTGGGACTTTAAAACATATCAACGCCCTGTCACTGCTCTTTTCGCAAAAACAAAAAAATTTAATTAAAAAAATTAGTCAAAAATGATTACCTCTATGATGTAAAACAATAAAAAAATATCACTCAAAACGCGCCCCTCCATA
Source organism: Bacteroidales bacterium (assembly GCA_027015275.1). Lineage (GTDB taxonomy): Bacteria > Bacteroidota > Bacteroidia > Bacteroidales > S143-33 > S143-33. The sequence goes on from JALWCU010000025.1 coordinate 3,356, forward strand.
CACACGAAAGGAAACACTACCTCTTTTACCTATACCAAACTATACAACACTTACCCCCCCTCTTACAAAAAAAAGGAGACCCCACACGGAGTCTCCCTTTTTTACAGATATATCAAAATCTGATTACTTCTGTTTCAAAGCTTCTTCGCCAAGGAGATAACGGACAATGCCCTTGACAGCACGATAACCATCAGCAATAGCGCTAATTGCATCTGCCACACGGTTAACAGCATCACCACCTGCAAAGACCTTAGGATCATCTGTCTGTCCCCATTCATTAACGATAATACGTCCACGGTTGAACTTGATTTTCTCCTGATACTTCTCTGGGAACAAGCTGTAATCTGCTTCCTGTCCAATAGCAGCAATGACTGTAGAACATTCGATATCTTCTTCGCTGCCTTCGATTGGCACTGGCTTTGGACGACCACCCTGTGGATTTGGCACCATCTTAGTCTTGATATAACGAAGAGCTTTAACTTTGCCTTCTTCGTCTGCAATAACCTTAGTTGGCAGTCCTTGCGGCCATATCTGTACGCCCTCTGCCTCAGCGTCTTCTATTTCTTCCCAGTCTGCCGGCATATCTTGTTTACGACGACGGTAAAGCATAATTACTTCAGCACCAAGACGACGTGATACACGTGAAGCGTCGATAGCAGTGTTACCACCACCAACGACAATAACACGATTACCAACATCAATTCTCTCGCCTTCGTTGATTCTGCGCAGGAAGTTAATAGCACCCCATACACCCTTGTATTCTTCGCCTTCTACACCAAGCTTCCATGCATTCTGCAAGCCGACGCCCACAAATACAGCATCAAATTTATCATAAAGCTCATCAAAGGTAATGTCTTTCCCAATTTCTGTGTTAAAGTGCAGCTTAACTCCTACCTTCTCCATGTATTCTACCTGCTTATCAAGGCTCTCCAATGGCAAGCGGTACTTAGGAATACCATACATTGTCATACCACCAGCCTTGGAATTACGCTCATAAATTTCCACATCGAATCCTCTGAGTGCCAAGTAATAAGCAACTGTCAAACCAGCAGGACCAGCACCAATAATGCCGACCTTCTTGCCATTCTTAGGAGCAATCGGTGGATTAACTATCTCCTTAATCTCGTCTGCATTCAATGCACGCTCAGTAGCATATCGCTTCAACCAACGAATAGCAACTGGTTCACCACGCTTAGCCAAAGCACAAACGTCTTCACAACGACGAGTACAAACTTTACCACATGTCTCTGGCAGTGGGTTATTATCATAAATGATACGCAAAGAATCATCATCAGCAGCACGAGCAATAGCATTAATATACTCAGGTATGTGCATGTGTTCTGGACAAGCCTCTGTACACAGGCCGCAACTCAAACAACGCTGAGCTTCCTGTCGTGCCTGATCTTCTTCATACCCGAGAACAACCTCTGCAAAGGATTTAACACGCTCCTCGGGATCTGCCATTGGCATAGGAACACGTTCGTAAGTATTTACAGAGTAATTAAGATCACTACTTACCCATGAACGCTTGTCCTTGCCATCTGGATTGCTAACACCCGGGGTCCACAAAAAGTCCTCTGGATTAGGGCTGACAAAAATATAGTCCTTAGTCAGACTCAGAGAACCTGTTGGACAAACATCTACACACAAACCACACCAGCAGCAACGCCCGTTATCTACGCGAGGACGCAAACCACTATCTCCTTTTTTACCTTCAATGCCATCTATATGAATCATGTCAATGGCTTTGTTCATACATATCTCAGCACAGCTGCCGCAACCTATACAATAATCCAAGTCATTGTAATGTAACCCACGATAACGGTCTGCTGCCTCGACTTTTATTTTAGGAACCTGTAATGTGTGTGGCTTCTTTGTTAACTGACCAAGACCAGTCAGTGGATTAACAACGCCTTTTATATCGAACAAACTCATCGTTTTACTGATTTTAGTTTACTTTTTGGATTTAATTAACGCTCCATTTCTGGAGGACAAGTTCCGAGACTATTCATGATAACAGAAACATCTGCAATATTCTGTCCTTCCAGAATCTTCTCCAACAGTGTTATACCATGTACATAAGCTGGACCACGAACATGAACACGACGTGGGTGCTCAGAACCGTCGCTTACAACATAATAACCAAATTCTCCACGTGCAGACTCTGTCTTTACGTAAGCATCCCCGCGTGGTATTCTCCATTTATGTGGATTTGGTATCTTATTCCATACCACACCCTTGTCGGGCATCTTATCCAATATTTGGCGTACGATGTGAATAGCCTGACGAATCTCAAA
>JALWCU010000026.1 GCA_027015275.1 Bacteroidales bacterium
TATAAAAGATGTGGAAAAGTATAAAAAGCTTTCTAATGAACAGATAATCAGTCGAATAGAAAAGCTAAAAAAAGAAAAGAACGTCCTAATTCTGGCGCATTACTACGTTGACGGTATGCTTCAGGACATAGCAGACTACGTGGGTGATAGTCTGGGGTTGTCATTCAAAGCAGCTCAGACACAGGCAGATATTATTCTGTTTATTGGTGTACATTTCATGGCAGAGACAGCAAAGATTCTCTCGCCAGACAAAAAAGTGCTGATGCCCGATCCCTCGTCTGGCTGTCCTCTGGCAGATTCTCTCACTGCTGAGCAGTTGCAAAATATGCGCAATCAGTATCCTGATCATGTCGTTGTTTCTTATGTCAATACAACCGCCGAAGTCAAGGCTTTGAGCGATATTATCTGCACATCATCCAATGCCGTTGATATTGTCAAGTCATTGCCCGAAGATACGCCTGTAATTTTCGGACCAGACAAGAACCTTGGCGCTTATGTTAAAGGTCTAACAAACCGCCAGATGGTGATATGGCAAGGCGCTTGCCCTGTTCACTTAAATTTTTCTTACGATAAATTGCTCGAGCTTAAGCAGAAATATCCTGACGCAATTGTCTTAGCACATCCAGAATGCGATAAGCAAATACAGCTAAAAGCAGATTATATTGGCTCTACTACAACAATAGCAAGACTGGGCAGAGAGCTCGATGCCAAACGTTTTATAATTGCCACAGAACCAGGCGTTATTCATCAAATGCAAAAGGAAAATCCAGATAAAGAATTTATTCCTTTGCCCCTGGCAGACGGAAGCGAGAGCCTTTGCGTGAACATGAAAAAGCACGACCTTGCTAAGACTTTGTGGGCGCTGGAAACAGAAATACCAGAAGTTGTCCTATCGCAGGAAATAATCGAAAAAGCACAAAAACCAATCAAACGCATGCTGGACATTTCTGAGCAGCTTGGACTGGGTAAATAAAGAAGCCTTTGTGTGGCGCTGATAAATTTCGCTTAATGCCATTAACACTAAAGGCTGAGACTGCAAGGTTGTAGATTTGCTGTAAATTCCTTTAACCTTTGTGCAGTCTCAGTCCTCAAGAGTTTTATTTGCTAATGTGTTTTTAGCTGAGCTCAGAAATCCTTAAATCCAATGATTTCGCGAACTTCTTTTACTGTTTTGCTGGCGCTTTCCTTTGCCTTTTCCTTGCCCATTTTACGAACTTTGCGTAAGTAGTCAAGGTCATTGTATATTTGCTGGTATTTTTCTCTAAAAGGCTGGGTAAATTTAATAATATCTTCTGCCAGCTGACGCTTTAGATCAACGTAGCGGATAGTTGCTTTGTTATATTCATCTCTGAAGTGTTCCACTGTGTCTGGTGTTGATACCAGTTCGAGTATCGAGAACAGGTTTTGAATAGGTTCGCTCATTGGGCTGTTAGGCTCTTTGGGACCGGCATCTGTTACAGCTTTCATGACCTTTTTCCGAATGACTTCTGGCTCATCCGTAAGGTTAATAGCATTTCCTTCGCTTTTTCCCATTTTTCCCGAGCCGTCCAGTCCAGGAACTTTTACCAGGTCTTTACCGAAAAAGTTAAAAGGCTGTGGTTCTTTGAAATAGTCAACATCATAAATGTTATTAAATCTGCGTGCAAAGCGCCGTGTCATTTCCAGATGTTGTTCCTGGTCTTTTCCTACTGGGACGTAATCAGCATGATGAATGAGAATATCAGAAGCCATCAGAACAGCATAAGTAAGCAGCCCGGCGTTAACGTTGTTTGGTTGTTTGCGAACTTTTTCTTTGAATGTGGTAGTGCGCTCGAGCTCACCAACATAAGCGTTCATGTTCATCAAAAGGTATAGCTCAGCCACTTCTTCCACGTCGCTTTGAATGTATATAGTAGCTTTGTCTGGGTCCAGGCCGCAGGCAAGGTATTCGCTCAGTACAGTACGTATGTTTTCCTGTAGGTGTTCGGGTTTTGGGTGTGTTGTAAGTGAATGGTAATCAGCTATAAAGTAAAAACACTTATATTCATCCTGAAGCTTTACAAAGTTTCTGACAGCTCCAAAGTAATTGCCGAGATGAAGATGACCCGTTGGTCTGATTCCGCTAAGAACGATTTTCATATCTATATTTTTTTTTTTGGTTTAGAATTGGTCGTCGTAGAAGTCCGCAGATTTTGGTTCCACGTATTTAACAGGTTTTTCTATTTTTTTTACTGGTCTGTTGTGCTCGAATTTGAGCGATGGTGAGAGAATTGTTATCAGGTCGTAAGTTCCAGTGCCAAGTATTGACCTGAATCTTCCCCTTACAGGTGCAATTTTCTCTGTCTTAGGAAGAAAGTTTGTGTATATGTCAGTTTCGCGAATAGGAACCATGAAAATTCCAATGATAATCAGATATTTTGCCATTCCAAAGACAATTCCCCATATACGGTCTTTAATGTTCATCTTAGTTTGGCTAAGCCTGGTTGACACAGCGGTTTGTATGATGTGTGTTAGCCATAGCACCACAACAAAAGAGCCTGCAAGAATCAGCGATGCGAACAGTTCGGCTGTATCCAATCCCTGAAAAAGAAAGGTCAGGAAGAGCTGGTGACTTAGATAAGCCACAGTGTAAAATCCCAGGAAGACGACAAGCAGCTCGAGCCCTTCGACAATCCAGCCATGTTTGTAGCCTTTGTATGCGCCATAGGCAAGAAAGCCGATGACCAGAACGTCAATGAAATGTATGTTAACAGTCTGAAAGAACATATTTATTTTTTATCTGGTTTGATTTCAATGCCCAGTTCTTCGAGCTGCTCATGGCTGACAGGTGCAGGTGCATTGAGCATAAGGTCTCGTCCTGCACTGTTTTTCGGAAAAGCAATAACATCTTTAATGCTTTTTGAGCCAGTGAACATTGCCACCCAACGGTCAAAGCCAAAGGCTATTCCTCCATGTGGTGGTGCACCATACTTAAATGCTTCGAGCAGAAAGCCAAACTTTGCCTGAGCTTCAGACTCACTCAAACCCAAAATCTTGAATACTTTTTCCTGAACATCGCGTTTGTGAATTCTTATGGACCCGCCGCCGATTTCTACGCCATTTATAACAAAGTCATAAGCATTGGCTCTAACTCTGCCAGGCTCAGTGTCCAGCAGATCAATGTCTTCTTCCTTAGGCGAAGTGAATGGGTGGTGCATTGCCTTGTAGCGTTTTTCTTCCTCGTCCCATTCAAACATGGGGAAGTCTGTAACCCACAGTGGTTTATAGTCATTATCCTTGATAAGACCTATGGATTGAGCAATTTCGAGTCTTAGTTCACCCAGGGCTCTGAGACTTTGCTGGCGCTCACCAGAAATTATGAAAATAATGTCGTTAGGACGAGCATTGAGTGATTTGAGCACTTTGTCCAGTGTATCAGAAGAATAAAACTTGTCAATGGATGATTTTATTGAGCCGTCAGCATTGTACTTTATCCACGCCAGTCCCTTAGCACCAATCTGCGGGCGCTTAACAAAATCTGTGAGTTGGTCTATTTTTTTGCGTGAATAATAATCAGCCTTGTTTTCTACTTTTATGCCGCCAATGTATTGAGCAGAGTCAAATACTTTGAAGCCAAAGCCTTGAAGCTGCTCTGTTATGTCATTTATTACAAGGTCAAATCTAATATCTGGTTTGTCGCTACCATATTTTTCTATGGCTTCTGAATAAGGCAGAACAGGGAATGGTTCATTAATTTCTATACCTTTAATTTCTTTGAACAGATGCTTTGCAAGTCCCTCGAAAATATCTATTATATCTTGCTGTGTAACAAAAGAAAGCTCACAGTCAATCTGAGTAAATTCTGGCTGTCGGTCTGCACGAAAGTCTTCATCTCTAAAGCATTTTACAATTTGAAAATAACGGTCATATCCAGCCACCATTAAGAGCTGCTTAAACAGCTGCGGGGACTGTGGTAGTGCATAGAAATTGCCTTTATACAGGCGTGACGGCACAATAAAGTCGCGAGCACCTTCGGGCGTAGATTTTATCAGAAAGGGTGTTTCTATCTCAATGAAATTATGTTTGTCAAGGTAGTTGCGAATATGCTTTGCCATTTGATAGCGAAGCATGATAGAACGCTGTAGATTTGGACGCCTCAGGTCCAGGTATCTATGGCGCATTAATATTTCTTCGCCGCCGTCTGTATCTTCTTCTATTGTAAAAGGTGGGGTTTCTGACTCATTAAGTATATTTAGCTCATTTACAACTATTTCAATATCTCCTGTTGGAATATTAGGATTTTTACTTTCTCTTTCCCTGACAGTGCCCTTGATTTGTAAAACATATTCACGTCCGAGTCTGCGGGCCTTTTCGACTAAGTCTGGGTTGAGAACATTATCAAAGTATAGCTGCGTAATACCATAACGATCCCTCAGGTCAATGAATATTACACTACCTAAGTCTCTGATTTTCTGTATCCAGCCTGATAATGTTACTTGCTTATTTACATCTGAAATTCTAAGCTCTCCGCATGTGTGTGTTCTGTACATAAACCTTATTTCTGTAGTTTGTGCAAAGTTATAAAAATCTGGTTTATTAAAAATGTAAATTTTTCTGTGTACAGTAATTTACAAAAAGTTATTTATTTTTTTATTAAATTCAATTCATCAAATTCCTTAGCGGCTATATGTAAAAAAAGCAGTCAAATCGCATAAAAGTTTTATCTTATTTAGCGTGAATAATAAAGCTTTAGCAATAAAACACCTGTTTTATACAATAAAAGCAAACAAATGGACGAAGAAATCTTAGTTTTTTTCTGGCGTAATCACTTAATACCCCGTCGTTTCGAAACAACGCAAAACCAAGCGGTCGAGATATTAGATTATGGCATTCCTTCTATAGATTCAGGTCCAGACTTTGTCAATGTTAAAATAAGAATTGATGGGCAGATATGGGTTGGCGCAGTAGAAATGCACATTAAATCAAAGGACTGGTATGTTCATAATCATAATCAAGACCCAGCATTCAGAAATGTTATTTTGCACGTTGTGAGCGAGGATGACAAACCAGTAGTAAATCAACATGGTGAATTAATTCCAACCTTAGTTTATCAGCCACCTACCAAATTCCTAGAGCTTTATAGGAATCTAATTTACTCCAAAGGTAAAGTAAAGTGCGACAAATATTTGAAACTTATACCTTCGTATATTACTACCGGTTGGCTTGACAATCTTCTTATAGAGAGATTAGAACAAAGGGCTAAACAGATAATAAATGACTACAAAAATGCACAAAGCGATTGGGAACAAGTTTTTTTTCAACAGCTTTCGAGAGCTTTGGGCATGCGAGTAAATTCCTTACCAATGGAGTCCCTCGCCAGGCTCATACCCTACCGTGTGCTCAGGCGCTATACAGATCAGATTCAAGTTTTGGAAGCTATTCTTTTTGGCAAGGCCGGTTTCTTACAGCAAGCTTTCTCTGAGCAATATCCACAGAAATTAAAGCAGCTTTTTGCTGTTTATAGACGGAAGTATGATTTAGAGCCAATGGAAGTGAGTATTTGGAAGTTTATGCGTTTGCGCCCGTATAATTTTCCGACTATACGTATAGCGCAGCTTGCAGCAATATTGTCAAAGACAGATCATCTTTTTTCTCTTATTTTGGAGAGTGAGCTCAAGGAGCTGATCCAAATTTTTTCAGCAAGTGCATCACAATATTGGGATACACATTTTAGATTTGATATTCCAGCGCAGAACATGCCCAAAGTTATAGGTAAAAGCATGAGGCAAGGATTGATAATAAATGCTGTTGCGCCTGTGTTATTTGCTTATGGCAGGATGGTGAGCGAACAAAAATATGTGGACAAAGCAATACAATTTTTGCAATCCGTTAAATTTGAGTCAAATTATGTAACACGTCTTTTTAAAAAACTTCAGATAAAACAGTCAAATGCAGCTGACAGTCAGGCTTTAGTTCAGCTTTATACTCATTATTGCCAAAGGCAGCGTTGCTTGGACTGTCGCTTAGCATCATATATTTTAACAGATGAACTCAGTAAAGCAAATTAATAGCGCGTTAGGTATTCTGAAACACGTTTATACCCACTGAAGAAAAAAGCCCCGGAAATTTCCGAGGCTTTGTGTCTGTATTTAAGCAAATGTTTGCTATGTTATGATGCTAACTTTATTTCTTTTGCCGCCTGGTGATTGCATCAGCGGCAGCTATAGTAGCGATGTTAATAATCTCACGAACTGAGCTGTTTAGCTGAATAATGTGCACAGGCTTTTTAAGTCCCAGTGTTATTGGGCCAATAAGCTCTGCATCTGCTATTTTGTTAAGCAGTTTGTATGCAATATTACCAGAGGTCAAGTCTGGGAAAATCAGAGTATTAACCTTCTTACCATAAAGTTTACTGAAAGGAAATAGCTCATCTCTTGCTTCCATGTCGAGTGCAATGTTAGCTTGGATATCTCCATCTACTGCCAGGTCAGGATATTCTTTGTGTAAGAAATTCACAGCTTCACTAACAATATGTGGTTTTTCACTATCCCGAACAGAGCCAAAGTTGGAATATGAGAGCATGGCAATTACAGGCTCAACACCGAATTTTTTAACTTCTTCGGCGGTAAGACGTGCAATGCAGCTAAGCTTTTCGGCATTAAGATCTGTATTTATTGTTGTGTCGGCAAGGAAGAAAGGACCTTTCTTGGTCAAAGCAATATAGAGACCTGCAACGACCTTCACATCTTCTCGTTTTCCGACAACTCGTATTGCTGGAGCCATTACCTTGCGGTATTTTGTAGCATATCCTGAGATAAACGCATCAGCCTCGCCTTCCTCTACCATCATCAAGCCAAAATAGTTGTAGTTTTTCATATTATTCATGGCCTCATCAAAGGTCAGACCCTTACGTTGTCTTTTTTTCCAAAGTTTATAGGCATATTCCTTACGTTTTTCTTCATAAGCCTCACTCATAGGATCGATAATTTTAATATGGTCAAGTACTAAGCCATTTTCTTCTGCGATTTTCCTGATTTTTTTCTCTCTACCCAGGACAATAGCATTTGCTATTTTTGTCTCAATGAGCTCTGTAACAGCTTTGAGTACTCTGAAGTGCTCTCCTTCTGCAAAGACAATGTATGGTTTATTTGTTTCGGATTGTGCTTTTAGGCGAACAGACCTGATGAGCTTGTTTTCGTGCCCCATGCGAGCTTCGAGCTGTGCTTTGTATTCTTCCCAGTCTTCAATAGTCCTACGAGCTACGCCGGTCTCGATAGCGGCCTTAGCAACAGCAGGTGCTACGTGTGTAATAAGGCGAGGGTCAAGCGGCTTAGGGATTATGTAATCTTTACCAAAAGTTAGGTTGGAAACATTGTACGCATTTGCAACTTCTTCTGGAACTTGCTGTTTAGCAAGGTCAGCTAAAGCATGAGCTGCGGCTATTTTCATTTCTGTGTTAATTTTCTTTGCATGAACGTCCAGAGCTCCACGGAAGATAAATGGAAATCCTAGAACATTATTGATCTGGTTTGGATAATCAGAACGGCCTGTGCCCATTATCACATCTGGACGAGCCTTCTTGGCGTCTTCGAAAGAGATTTCAGGATCAGGATTTGCAAGAGCAAAAATAATTGGATGGTCATTCATCTTTTTAATCATTTCTGGCTTGAGAATGCCACCAATAGATAAGCCCAGAAACATATCAGCGCCATCAAGAGCCTCTGCCATGGTGTGAATATCGCGGTCTGTTGCAAATTCCATCTTGTATTTGTTCAGGCCTTCACGGTCTTTTGTGATAGGACCTTTGCTATCGAACATTATGATGTTTTCTTTTTTAACTCCCAGCTCGACGTAAAATTTAGAGCAAGCAATGGCAGCTGCTCCAGCGCCGCTAACAACAATTTTTATATCCTCTATTTTTTTGCCCGTAAGTTCTATGACGTTTAATAGTCCAGCCCCTGAAATAATTGCTGTCCCGTGCTGATCATCATGGAATACAGGGATATCCAACGCTTCTATTAATTTCTGTTCTATTTCGAAACATTCAGGGGCTTTAATGTCTTCGAGGTTAATACCGCCAAAGGTCGGTGCGATAGCCTTAACAACTTCGATGAATTTATCAGGGTCTTTTTCATTGACTTCAATGTCAAATACATCAACATCAGAAAAGACCTTGAAAAGCAGTCCTTTGCCTTCCATTACTGGCTTACCTGCAAGGGGGCCAATATCCCCCAATCCCAGTACTGCTGTAGCATTGGATATGACAGCAACTAAATTACCTTTTGCTGTATATTTGTAAACGTCTTCAGGATTTTTTTCAATAACACGACATGGAACAGCAACACCAGGTGTGTATGCCAATGAAAGGTCTTTTTGAGTAGAGTGGGATTTTGTGGGTATTACTTCGATTTTACCCGGCCGCCCTTTGCTGTGATAGTCGAGGGCATCTTGATTAGTAAATAGTGCCATAGTTTTATTTTTTTTTATTGTTGACGGTTCAAAGATAAGTCCAATAATGTTAAGAATGTGTTGTTTTAATCATTAAAAAACATAGTCTTAAGCACGTAATGCTATGATAAAAAACGATTTTCTTCTAGTTTATAAGGATAATCAACGTTGTAATGTAGTCCTCTACTCTCCTTGCGTCTTATTGCCATTTTTGTTATGAGGTATCCAACGTTTATTGCATTTCTCAGTTCGCATATTCTGCGATTTATTTTAGATCTATTGTATAGTTCTTCGGTTTCTTTGTATAGGATTTCTAGCCGCTTAAGCGCCCTATGCAGTCTCAGATTAGAACGCACAATGCCAACATAATTCGTCATTATTTGTTGTAGTTCCTTGAATTCTTGTGAAATAAGAACAATTTCTTCGAGCAGCGTAGTCCCTTTGTCGTCCCAATCAGGAATATTGTCTTGAAAATCAATGTTTTTGATAGATTCCTTTGTTGAAATAGCGCTGTTGTGTGCATATACTAAAGCTTCGAGTAGCGAGTTGGAAGCCAGTCTATTAGCTCCATGAAGACCTGTTGCAGAGACTTCTCCGCCTGCATATAAATTTTCTACTGTAGTTTTGCCCTTTTTGTCCACCTTGACCCCCCCGCAACTGTAGTGGGCAGCAGGAACAATTGGTATAAGGTCTTTAGTTATGTCAATACCTAAAGATAAACATTTTTCGTAAATGTGTGGGAAGTGTCTCTCAATTTCGCTAACTGGGATTTCAGTAGCATCTAAATAGGCAAAGTCATCTCCATGTTTTTTCATTTCATTGTCTATTGCACGAGCTACAATGTCCCGCGGTGCAAGGTCTTTGAGTTTGTGATATTTTTCCATAAAAAGTTCGCCCTTGAGATTTCTCAGCTTAGCTCCAGCTCCTCGAAGTGCTTCAGTAATCAGAAATGCAGGTCTCTCGCCTGGATTGTAAAGAGCAGTTGGATGGAATTGAACAAACTCCATTTGCGTAATCTTAGCCTTTGCACGATAAGCCATTGCAATGCCGTCTCCAGTTGCTATTTCTGGGTTTGTGGTAGTCTGATAAATATTTCCGATTCCTCCGGTTGCCAGATATGTAATTTTGCTCAGGAAAGTTTTTATTTCCTGGGTATTAGTGTCAAGGACATAAGCACCAAAGCAGACTATGTTATCCTGGCAAAAACTAACTGGATAGCCCAGATGGTGTTGAGTAATAAGATCCAGAGCAAAATGATTTTCTAGAATTTCGATATTAGAGTTTTCTCTGACACGGTCAATAAGTTTTTCTTCCACCTCAAGGCCTGTTCTGTCTTGGTGGTGCAATATTCTATTAAAGCTATGGCCACCTTCTCGGCCAAGTTCGTAAGTGCCGTCTGCTTTCTTGTCAAATTCTACGCCCAGCTCAATAAGCTCCTTTATTCTGTTAGGTGCCTCAGAGACAATCATTTTAACAACTTCATAATCACTAAGTCCATCCCCAGCTATTAGTGTGTCATTGATATGTTTTTCAAAGTTATCAGGGCTGTACATGACCGTAGCAATGCCACCCTGGGCGTACTTGGTGTTAGACTGGTCCAGGCCGGCTTTTGTTATGATAGTAACTTTGCCATACTTTGCTGCCTTTAGAGCGAAAAAAAGACCAGCAACGCCCGAACCGATAACTAAATAATCTGTTTTAATTTTTTCCATGGCTGTGAAAATTTAAAAGGGCTGCCAGCGACAGCCCTTTTATTTTAGTGTGTTATGTTTTTTATCTTTTCAGGTTCGTGTTTGTATCTGAACAGTATCATGAATAAAATTCCGATAGTCAATGCATAAAGCGAAAAAGTAATCCATATATGGGGCCAGTGCCGTACGCCATTTTTAGTAAATAATTGTACAATAACGCCACTTCCATAAGCACCCATCATTGCACCCAGTCCGTTAGTCATAATCATAAATAAGCCCTGGGCGCTGGATCTGATCTTTTTATCTACTTCTGTCTCAACGAAAAGCGAACCAGAAATGTTGAAAAAGTCAAATGCCATACCATACACTATCATCGAAAGAATTAGTGCGACCAGTCCCCAGCCATAAGGATTGCCTATGCCAAAGAGTCCAAATCTAAAAAACCAGGCAAACATACTCATAAGCATTACATTCTTGATTCCATAACGTTTGAGGAAAAATGGTATTGTCAGAATAAACAGTGTTTCAGATAATTGCGAAAGCGACATAAGAATACCGTTATGTTTAACGGCAAAGGCATTTGCAAATGCAGGGTTGTTACCAAAGTCATGCAAGAAAGCCTCGCCCCACATATTGGTTATTTGCAAAGCAGCGCCCAGCAACATTGAGAATATCAAGAAAATTGCCATTCTTTTGTTTTTGAACAAAACAAAAGCATCCAGTCCAAGAGCTTGTGCAAGTGTTTTCTTTTCTCCTGATTTATTAACACCACAATCTGGCAGAGAAAGAGCGTACAGACCCAATACAAATGATGCTATAGCAGCAAAATAGAGCTGAGTAGGTTTAGTTCCCCAGCCAAACATGTCAGTTATCCATGTAGCCACGATAAAGCCAATAGTACCCCAAACACGGATAGGTGGAAACACTTTGACAACATCATAGCCGCGTCTGCTCAGCAAGCAATAACATACACTGTTGTCCAGGGCAATCGTAGGCATGTACAACATCAGATAGATGAGAATGTAAGCATATAAAGGACCATATCCTGTTTGCTTTGATGCAAAATAAAGCAGAAATGCGCCGATGATATGCGAGAAGGCATATAGCTTATTAGGACTAATCCATCGGTCAGCTATAATTCCCATTATGCCAGGCATGAAAAGGGAAGCAATGCCCATTGTCATAAACATTTTCCCTATCTGCTCACCAGAGAAATGCAAAGTAGCGCCTAAGTATTTGCCGAATGACAGTAGCCAAGCGCCCCAAACAAAGAATTGCAAAAAATTAAGGATTGTAAGTCTAAATTTCAGATAGTTATTGTTCATAGGAAGCTTTTTTTATATTTCGCCTTTTCTTCTTTTTATCTCGTCTCTAATCTTAGAAGCAAGCTCATAATTTTCGTCTTCAACAGCCTTTTCCATCAGTTTATTAAGTTCTTCGATACTAAGTTTAGTAAGAAAATTAGCTTCATCTGATTTTATGGTATCTTCTACCCTGTTCTCTTCTGTTTGTTGTTGCTGAAGCTTGCTAAGATCTATTCCTGCAATATTGAGAACTTGCGGTGTAGCATATATAGGACTGTCGAATCTCAAAGCCAGTGCGATGGCATCGGAAGGTCGAGCATCAATCTTAATTATTTTTCCGTTCTGTTCTATTGTAATTTCGCTGTAGAAAATGTCGTCTTCCATTTTGTTAATTGTAATTTCTATGATGCTAATGCCAAAGGTCTTTAGAATGTTTGTTGTAAGGTCATGAGTTATTGGACGTTTAGGAGTTATTTTGTCCAGCTTGATTGCAATGGCTTGTGCTTCAAAGTGTCCGATAACAATAGGAAGGCGTCGGTTACCGTTTTTTTCTTTTAGTATTAGTATGTATGTAGGTTGTGTGTGCTCTGTGTATGTAAGGCCAAGTATTTCTAATTCTATTTTATCTTCCATTGTGTATATCTGGAATGTTTTGCCAAAGTTAAGAATTTTTTTAAAAAACTATTAATTGACTTTTATCCATTTGTACACCTTGTCATTCTTGCGTACTCTCTCGTTTGTAGGGAAGGAAATAATATCACCTTTGTTAGCTTCCTCGACTGCTCTATCATCCTTGCGCATTTCGTCTATTTTTTGTTCAATTACTCCAGTTTTATTTCCAATGATTAAAATTTCTTGTCCTTTGCTCAGACCGCCCGCCTGAAGAGTTACTTCTGCAACGCCAATTTTGCTGTAATAATTAGTAACAACTCCTACAAAATCTTTTTTTCTCGTAGCCTCAGATCCGTGTGTCTTTGTCCATTCCCCAAGTCTGCGTCCAAGATAATAACCGTCCCAAAAGCCGCGGTTAAAGACCTTTCGGAGTTCCTCTGTCCAATGTTTAATTTTTGTTTCTGAGAATGAACCTTCCTGTACGGCCTTTATAGCTTCTTTGTAAACATTGGTTGTTGTTTTCACATACTCAGGTGGACGTGCGCGACCCTCGATTTTTAGTACATCAATTCCAGTAGCAAGGACTTTATCAAGGAAAAAAATCGTTGCAAGGTCCTTGGGCGACATAATATACTCATTATCAATCTCAAGTTCATAGCCAGTTTCTTTGTCAATGACTATGTAAGGACGTCGGCAAGTTTGCAAGCATGCCCCACGATTGGCAGACGAATTAAATTCATGTAAGCTAAGATAGCATTTACCCGAAATGGCCATACACAGAGCTCCATGTGCAAAAATTTCGATTCTGATTTTCTTGCCGTTAGGCCCAGTGATATTTTCATTTTCAATGGTGTCAACAATCTTCTTTGTTTGTGTAAGTGAAAGTTCGCGTGCCAGAACTAGTGTATCACAGAACTGAGAAAAAAATTTTACTGCTTGTACGTTACTTATATTTAGCTGTGTTGATGCATGGATAGAGAGCCCTCTTTCCCTCGCGGCAAGTATAACCGCCATATCAGCTGCAATAATTGCATCTACGTCGCTTTCGGCAGCCTTGTCAAGTACCATATTCATCAGATGAATCTCGTGATCATAAATTATAGTGTTTAGTGCAAGGTAGCCTTTTAGATTATTGCTATGCAATGTGTCCATAACATCTTTGAGTTCTGCGAGACGAAAATTATTTGCAGATTTTGCCCGCATGTTCAAGTGTTCGACACCAAAATATACAGAGTCAGCTCCACCTTGAATTGCAGCCATAAGGGTTTCGAAGTTCCCTGCTGGTGACATTAATTCTACTTTCTCTTTGACCATATCGCTCTGTTTTGTGCAAATTTACAAAATGTTAGTCAATCATTCTTTTTAGAGTAATGATTAAAAATGGCTTTTGTTCACTAAATTTTATATTTGTCTGGGGTATAGTAGATTATCTTTTTGTAAAAACTATCTTACTGAAGATTTTCTTTTATTTTTTTAACTATCTCAAAGGGCGATATTTCATATAAACAGGCAAAATCATCTCTCTTGCATTTCTCAGAGCCATACACTGAGCATGGTTGGCATGAAAGGTTTTTTATTATACTCAGCTCAGGGCGATAGTTATCTACTGGTGTGAAGCCCATTTTGGGGTGAGTTCCACCCCATATAATAATGTTTTTTGTTTTTGTCAGTGAGGCGAGATGCATGTTACCAGAGTCCATTGTTACAATTAGGTCGAGCTCTCCAATTAGCGCTATCTCTTGACTTAGAGAGAGTCGTCCAATAGCGGATTGAACATTCTCGAAATTATTAGCCCATTTCTCAGCGATTTGACTTTCTCTCTTACCTCCACCAAATACCAAAATATTAATGTTCCCTTCCTTGCTTAGTTTTTCTATGACCTGAGTCATTAGATTTGTGGGATATTCTTTGTTTTTATGAGCAGCGAACGGTGCTATGCCAATGTTTTTCATATTCTGGTTTATGAAGCGTTCTTTAACCTGACTATCAATTTTATAAGTAAGGGGCTTTGACTCTATGCTAAGGTCAATTTTAAATCCAAGATTCCTGAGCACGTTACTGTATCGCTCGATTGTATGAATTAGCTTTATATCCCTACCTTGGGTTATTAGCTTCTTTTTCCTTCTCTCTTTGTTTATGACCGATACCTTGATGCCCTGAAGCCAAAGAAAAAAATCAAGTATATACGAGCGAAGAACACCGTGAACATCTGCAACTTTTTTTATGCCAAGCAGTTTTATTTCTCTGGATAATCGCAGAAGCCCAATTATTCCTCTGTGCTTGCCTCGCAGGTCATTAGATATGGTAGTGATTTCTAGAGGTTCGAAAACTGGATAAAATTGTGGTTTACTAAGCAAGTAAATTTGAGTGTCTGGAAACTGGGATTTGATTTTTTGTATGAGATGAGCAGTCATAGCTACATCACCAAGGGCAGAAAAACGTATGATTAGTAGTTTATTGCCCATTCTTCTGCTTTTTGTATTGCCGCAGTACAGGATTTAGTTCAGGGTCATTGTACATCTTCATTTGTTTGTATGTTTTGGCAATGGCCTTACCCGTCGAAAGTTCTTCAAGCAGTTGGTTTATAGCTTTTGTCAGGTCTTTTTGCTGTGAAAGCAGGATAGAGAGTTTTTCTTTAGCTTTTTGTCTGTGTTCCTCGCTTGCATCCTGTCTCTGAGTTTCTTCTTCCCAGTGATATATTTTTAGGTTAAGTATTGATAATCTGTCAATTGCCCAACCAGGTGTTTCTGTGTTCAGTCGTGCATTCTCCCTTATAGGTATGTTTTTGTATTGATTATAAATGTATTCGTCGATCAGTTCGACCAGGTCTGTTCGAGTTTGATTGAGTTCGTCAATTCTACGTTTAATTTTTATTCCATCCACTGGGTTAATGTCTGGCTTACGGATAATATCTTCCAAATGCCATTGCATAGTATCTATCCAGCATTTTTTGTATAGCAGACCCTTGAAATCTGTGTAAGGATTGTCGAAGGGCTGATCTATTTCGTCCAGTTCATGATATTTTTCAATACATTCTCGGAAAATCTTGTTGAATTCTTCTGCTTTCATAGGCAGTGTGTTTTATAATATTGCAAATAGAAATGTGATGGCTAAGAAAGTTATCAGTCTGACAAGGTCTTTGGTGTCAGTTATACCTTTCTGTTTGGTTCGAAAGATTATCATACCACCGAGTCCCAATGCCATAGAGCCAATGGCTATGAATAGTAAGAGCTGTGATTTGTCCAGCATTTCAAGCCTCGAATATATTCCGAAAAGTGCCAGAATATACCCCAGCCAGATTAGTTTATAGGTTATGTAGATACCAATGTTTTCGCGTGCAGACTCGCTAGATTTTATCAAATACAGAAATGTAAGTCCAATGATACCTATCCATAGGACTATTTTTGACCAGGTTATTTCTTTGGTAATCAAGTATAATCCAATAGCAAAGGTGAGTGCAAAGACATTTTCAAAAATATCAAAAAGTTTGAGTATCCTTTGTCTAAAATTTTTCGGTTGTTCTTCCATAAGTAGAAATTTTTTTCAAACATAAATAAATTGTTTAAAATTACAATAAATTCTAAACTATCAGGTTATGAAATTGCCCATTCCTTCAATATTAGACAATGATCTTTATAAATTTACGATGCAGTATGCTGTTATCGAAAAATTCCCTAAGGCAAAGGTAAGTTACCGTTTTGTCAACAGGGGTAAAACACCTTTTCCACCTGGCTTTGCAGAGCAGTTAAGGCAACTAGTGGAGCAAATGTCAAGTCTTGCACTTACCCGGGAAGAAAAGCAGTTTCTGCGCACAAAATGCTATTATTTGCCAGAGTTCTATCTTGACTTCTTAGAAGGCTATCGTTACGATCCCTCGGAAGTTGAGATAAGTCAGCATGGCACAAATCTATCCGTAACAGTAAATGGTTTTTGGTATAGGACAATTCTGTGGGAAGTGCCATTAATGGCCTTAATATCAGAGCTCTATTTCAAAATGACTGACCAAAACAGTGATAACCCCGAAAAAATACAAGCTACAATACTCGATAAGGCAAACTTTTTTAACGAGTTAAATATAAAATATGCAGATTTTGGTACACGTCGAAGATACTCTTATGACAACCATGACTTGGTAATTAAATTATTAAGTAAGCAGGGTAAACCAGCTTTTGTCGGAACCAGTAATGTTTATCTTGCAATGAAGTACAATGAGACACCAATTGGTACACAAGCCCATGAATGGTTCATGTATCATGGGGCCGCGTACGGATATACACAAGCAAATGAGTTGGCACTGGAGAATTGGGCAGATGTATTTCAAGGAAACCTTGGTATAGCGCTGGCAGACACATTTACAAGTGAAGTATTTTTTCGCAGTTTTAATTCAAAACTTTCAAAATTATTCGACGGAGTTAGGCAGGATAGTGGTGATCCTGTGGAATTTGCAAGAATGACCATAGAGCATTATAAGAAGCTTAAAATCAACCCTATGTCTAAGGTAATAGTTTTTTCAGATGCACTGACACCAGATAGAGTTCAGCATATAGTAGATATGATACGCGGGCAAATAGGCATTTCCTTTGGCATAGGCACAAATTTGACCAATGATGTGGGTGTTCCACCTTTGAACATAGTGATAAAGATGGATGGCATTTACACACAAAACGGTAAGTTTGTCCCAACTGTCAAACTATCAGATGATAAGGGTAAATATACAGGCGACCGTAGAACCATAGAAATTGTAAAGAAGCTATTGCTAATAGAAGATTAAGAGTGTGTGAGTTCGCCAGCAATGTTTTGCTCCAAAAAGTAAATAAGTTCATTTTGACTAAGGCCTTTGCTTAGCAGGTACATCATTTTTGTAACAGCTGCTTCTGTAGTTATATCGTAGCCATTAGCTACACCTATGTCTTTTAGTAAGCGGCTGGTTTCATAGTGCCCCTGGTGTACGCTGCCCGCATTGCATTGTGATACATTATAAATCACGATGCCACGGTCTATAGCGTTTTTGAGCCCCTGTATAAACCAATCGTAAGTAGGTGCATTACCAGTGCCAAAGGTCTCGAGTACAACGCCTTTTAGATTTTCAATGCTTAGAATTTTTTCAAGATAATCTTGTCCAAGTCCAGGAAAGATTTTAAGTATTATAATGTTTTTGTCGATTTTCTTATAAAAGCTTGGAATCCCGCTTATTTCTCTGTTTATAATAAACTTGTCATTAAAGTTGATCTTTATACCAGCCTCAGCTATGGGTGGATAATTTGGGCTTTCGAAAGCGTCAAAGTATTCTGCATTGTATTTGTGTGTGCGGTTTGCGCGAAACAGTTTATTTTCAAAGTAAACAGCAACCTCGGGTACTCTAGGCTTGCCATCTTTCCTCTGCGCAGCGGCAATTTCAATAGCTGTAATAATATTCTCTTTTCCATCTGTGCGAATAGTACCAAGGGGAAGCTGTGCTCCGGTCAGAATGATAGGTTTACCCAGATTCCCTATCATGAAGCTCAAAGCAGAGCCAGTATAGGACATAGTATCAGTGCCGTGTAGTATAACGAAACCGTCATATTTTATATAATTCTTTTCAATGACACTAACAAGCTCTATCCAGAACTGAGGGTCAGCATTAGATGAGTCAATAGGCGTTTTAAAAGAATAAGTATCAAGCTCAGCATTTAGTCGCCGAGTCTCTGGTATGAGCTTTTCGATTTCTCGAAAATCCATAGCTTTTAGGCTACCGGTGGCAGGATCGGTAATCATGCCAATGGTTCCACCGGTGTATATTAGTAATATCTTGGGCTTTTGTAGCATATATTATTTTTTCATGACTCCATATATACCCAAGCCAAAGCCTCCGATTATAAATAATGGCGCAATAATTAGCCTTCGAGTGCTGAATATTGCCTCGCTAAAAACATTAGGATCTTTTGAACCACCACCCGTCATTAGTATAAGACCTAAAATAACCATAAGCGCACTAATGGCAAGGATTATAATATTTTTTTTCTCAAGTACAGGTTTAACTTCTGCCATGACTGTAGAATTTAAAATTTATAGAC
>JALWCU010000027.1 GCA_027015275.1 Bacteroidales bacterium
TATCTTTTGCAGGGTCAGATGTTGGATTTAGAAAAATTGCATTTAATGGAGCTTTGGCATTTGCACTGATTTTTGGCTTGTTGATGTGGGACGTAAAAAAACTGGATCCTTTTATTACGGTTACTGTCCTGGTTCTCATATTTTCTCTGGGTATGAGCTACAGGGTTAAACATTTTTACAGAGACTATTCTAATAAAAACAAACTGAATAGCACATTCGAGACTGATGAGCTAAAAGGAATTATGACAAAAAAAACTAAGGTGTGGGATGTAGAGTCTTTTTACAATAAGATAAAAAAGTATGACTTGTCTGGCAATTACATAACAGCCAACAAAACAATCTTATTCTCTTTGCTTATGCGGCAAAAACCTATGAAACTGTGTTGGTTCTATGACCCTGATAAAATCTTAAAATCAATAAAAGACAGACGAGAGCCTGAATATGTGATTTTCTCTAACAGAAGCATGCGTTATTATGACTGGGACAGAAGGAAGGTGCTCGCAATAAAACGCGATATTTCTGTCATTCAGAGAACAAAGAAAATACTGGATTCACTGTACCAGCCTGTGTTACATAGCAGAGACAATATTTTTGTGCTTTATAAACTGAAAAAGTAACAAGCTACTAAGAAACTGCTTACTTAAACTGGTAATAAAAGTTCAATGCTTCGAAGATTTCACCTTTTGTGCAGGCTTGGTCTATCACTGGGTCGCCAATGTCCCGCAGAAGAGTGAACAAAATCCGTCCATTGCGATTTTTCTTATCCTGCCCCAGAATCTCGTAAATTTGTTCATAGTCATCGTAATTAAGCGAAATAGCAGGGAAACGGCTCGTTATAAACGTGCTTATTTCAAAGACCTTTTCAACATTAAGTACAAATTTTAGATTTGATAGATACATCTCTGCTACAATGCCAATAGCTACTGCCTGTCCATGAGTTATATTTATGTTACGCGAAAGCAACAATGCTTCGATACCATGGCCTATTGTATGCCCAAAATTTAGTACTTTTCTAATGCCTTTCTCTCTGGGGTCTTGCTGTACAATATTGTATTTTATTTCCACAGAATTTTTGACCAGAAATGCTAAATATTCATAGTCTATTGCATCCACCGAAAAGCTTTTAATTTTATTCCATTCTGCTTGTCCGGTGATAAGTGCATGTTTGAGCATTTCGGCATAGCCTGATAGTATTTGTCTCTTATCCAATGTCTTTAAGAACAAAGTATTGATAAGCACGAGCATAGGATCTGAAAAAGTGCCAATCATATTTTTGTATGTCAGAAAATTAATGCCTGTTTTTCCACCGACCGAAGCATCCACTTGAGCAAGCAAAGTAGTGGGAATATTAACAAAACCTATCCCGCGTTTGTAAGTAGAAGCCACAAAGCCGCCCAGGTCTGTAACTACGCCCCCACCCAAGTTTATCAACACGCTGCTTCTATCTGCTTTGTGCTTGGCCAGAAATTCCCATACCTGGCGGGCAGTGTCGAGTGATTTGCTTTTTTCACCTGGCTCGATAACAAAACGCGGTATATCTGATAAAATTTGTATCTGCGGAAGCACAAGCCGCTCAACATTGCTATCTGTGAGAAGGAGAATATTATTTCGCTGTATCTGGTTATCTTCGAACAAGTCAAGCAGGTGATAATCAATGTCCTTGTCAAAGATGATTTTGTAATTCTGTGTGTTCAGTTCCATCCGCAGTCAGTTTTTTAGCTTAGGATTATTTTTATGACGCTCTCGGTCGCGGGCAGTTTTTTTCTCGAGATTCTGTTCCAATGCCTGTGTCAGGTCAACACCTGTTTGATTGGCAATGCAGATAAGCACAAAGAGTACATCTGCCAGTTCATCTGCCAGGTTAAGTTCTTCGCCTTCTTTTGCAGACTGTTCGCCATAGCGACGGGCAATAATTCGTGCAAGTTCGCCTACCTCTTCGGTCAAAAGAGCCATATTTGTTAGCTCATCAAAATACCTGACCCCAAAGGTCTTTATCCACTGATCGACTTTTTCTTGGGCCTGACGGAGTGTCATATCATTGTGCGTTTTTGTAGTTTGCTACCCATTGCGGATTTTCCATTGCATGAAGAAGATGAAACAGATTATCCCCAAAGATAGTATAAAAAACAGTATCCATGCCCATTCTTGCGAGTATTCTTTTCTGTGCAGATGTAGGCACATAAGGATTTTTTCTATTGCCTGTCCAGCCCAGGGTATCAGGGCTATCAATACGATATGGATAAACAGCAAAACGCAATTTCCACAGGCTGTCAATTATGCCATAGCCTACTACTCTGCCCAATGCATCCACTCTACAGCTATCTGCTATGCCATATCTGGTAAATAAATTTTCTTCCTGGTAATTAGCAAGGCTTTTCTCTCTGCCCAGCAGACGCAATGCAAATTCATCCTTAGTCAAGTTCGTACTCTCAGAAAAACGCTTGCCGTCATAAAAGGCTTCGTAATATGTTACCACACCGTTCCAGGAAGGTGCAATTTTAACTACAAAGACATAACCTATGTCGGTTTGCGCAAGTATCCCAGTAATTAACCCAAAGCACAAAATAAGAAATATGAACAAACGTTTCATAACAAGCCAAGGCTTTTATAAATTTGTACATACTAAGATGATAAAGATTTTTGAATATGTCAATTAAGGTCAAGAATGTAACGAAATTTTACGGCACACAAAAAGCTCTGGACAAGGTAAGTTTTTCCATAGATACTGGCCAAATTGTGGGATTTATTGGTCCAAATGGTGCTGGTAAGACAACAATGATGAGAATAATCACAGGCTTTCTTTCGCCCAGCTCAGGCAGAGTATTTGTTAATAGCATTGATGCGAGAGCCAATTCACTAGCAGTAAGGCGATTAATTGGATATTTACCCGAAAACAATCCTCTTTACTACGATATGTATGTGCATGAATTTCTCAGCTTTATAGCTGGTCTATATGGGCTAAAAAATCGGAAAAAATTAGTAAATAAAATCATAGACATCACAGGCTTGGGACCAGAGCAGCACAAACGCATAGGACAGCTTTCCAAAGGATACAAACAACGAGTGGGACTGGCACAGGCAATAATCCACGACCCGCAGGTCCTGATACTCGACGAACCAACATCTGGACTTGACCCAAATCAAATTATACAAATCCGCAATCTTATTTCCCAACTGGGCAAGGAAAAAACAGTTATGCTCTCGACGCATATCATGCAGGAAGTCGAAGCAATATGCGATAGGATAATCATAATTAACCATGGACATATCGTTGCCGACGATAGCCCAGAGACTATTCATGAACGCGTGGAAGAAGATGAACTGACCTTTGTCGTAGAATTTGATTCACAGGTAGAACAGTCTCTTCTGGAAAAAATCCAAGGCGTGGACAGTGTGCGTCAGATAAAAGCTTCACACTGGCTCATAACGAGCAAGGAAGACATTCGCCGCCGTATCTTTGACTTTGCAGTGGACAATAAAATTGCAGTGCTGTCTATGGACATGAAAAAGAAATCATTAGAACAAGTATTTCATGAGCTGACACAAGACGATAAAAAAGAGAAATAATGGTACTGAATTATATCTGGCTGAGTTTTTTCTTTATAGCTTTTCTCGTGGCATTGGCAAAGCTTGTAATAATGGGCGACGCCAAGGTTTTTTCTGATTTAATAAAGGCTGTCTTTGATACATCAGACACTGGATTCCGCATTGCACTGTTTCTCACGGGCATACTGGCGTTTTGGATGGGTATGATGAAGGTAGGTGAAAATGCCGGATTAGTGCAAGTACTTGCACGGGCATTGCGTCCTTTGTTTAGACGAATTTTCCCAGAAGTACCAGACGGACATCCTGCTCTTGGGTCAATAACTTTGAACATAGCAGCCAATATGCTCGGTCTGGACAATGCTGCTACGCCCATGGGGCTCAAGGCAATGCAGCAGCTACAGGAACTTAATCCGCAAAAAGAAACAGCAAGTAATGCTCAAATAATGTTTCTGGTGCTCAATACTTCCGGTCTGACAATCATTCCTATCAGCATAATGGCATACCGTGCACAGATGGGTGCACATAATCCAACAGATATTTTTATCCCAATACTGATAGCAACATTTTTCTCTACAATAGTAGGGCTGATAGTAGTCGCACTGATACAAAAAATCAAGCTCTGGGACTGGGTAGTAATAGCATACTTGGGTGGCATAACATTGATTATTTCCGCTCTCATTGGGCTATTTTTATCCCTTACCCCTGAGAAAATGCAAATGTTCTCAAATGTAGCAACAGGTATTATACTTTTCGGGCTGATTATATTGTTTCTTTTTGCTGGGCTGATAAAGAAGCGAAATGTTTATGAAGATTTTATCGAAGGAGCTAAAGACGGCTTTAATGTGGCGATAAAAATCGTACCATACTTGATTGCTATACTTGTGTCAATAGCCGTTTTCCGTGCCTCTGGTGCCATGGATTATCTAATTGCTGGGCTGGCTAAATTTTTCTCATTGTTTCACATTGACACAGAGTTCGTCAAGGCTTTGCCCACTGCTTTTATGAAACCCCTGTCTGGTAGTGGCGCCAGAGCAATGATGATAGAAGCAATGAAAACTTATGGACCTGACAGTTTTGTAGGTCACCTGGTCTCAATAATACAGGGGTCAACAGACACGACTTTCTATGTCCTGGCTGTGTATTTTGGGTCTGTGGGAATTCGCAATTCACGCTATGCAGTACTGGCCGGACTGGCTGCTGACTTTGCCGGTATCGTAGCTGCCATATTAATTGGCTATCTGATGTTTAAGTAAGAAAAGTCCTCAGGGTATTTTGCGGAATTTAGGCCTAAAAAACTCTGACCCACTTTGGCGTCAGAATTTAACTTGCATTGCCAGCCCGAGTCCCATACTAAGACGCTTGTTAAGTCCCGACGTATAAAAAGATATTCTTGGACTATATTTGAACCGTATTTGCTCTTGTTTCTTCTCTAAGACATATTTACCATGTATGATGTCAAAGAAGTATGTGGCGGCAAAGGTAATTGCAGCAGCACTGGCAAGATTGCGGTCGGCTTTCGTTAGGACAGGTGTCGAGCCAGTGGAGAAAAGAAACTGTGAAAAACTTGTATTGTTAGTTTCTTTTTTGAGCTTAAAATATTCATAAGTCAGTATTGATATTGCACAGCTTCTCAGTCCTACAAGTACGTATGCTGTTCTATTATCTTGAGCCTTAAAATGGATATAGCCCGGTACTATTGTAGCAAAAAGCATATCCTGCATGCGAAATGTCTGTGAAAGTAGATAGTATTCCTTAAATGTCATGTTTTCAGGAATTTTCGGGAAATTGAAATTATCATTTTTATTTTTCAGATAAAAATCAATGTCCTGTGCATTAGAGAACAAGGCAGAGCCTATTATTGCCAGTAGAATAAGAAATTTTTTCATGGCCTAATTTTTTTTGTTTTTATGTTTAAATAATACGTGTATCTATCTTATTATGAATTAATTGAGCGTTGTCTTACTGCTTCGAAAACAACTACAGCAGCCGATACAGAGACATTAAGAGAATCGAGCATACCACGCATTGGAATAATAATACCTTTATGAGCAGCTTCTCTCAACGGCGTTTGAAGTCCATGAGCCTCGCTACCCACGGCAATAGCCACTGGGCCTGTGTAGTCTGCCTTATAATATGGAAAACTATTCTGTAATGTAGCGCTATAAAGAGTAATCTTATTAGCTCTAAGCCAATTGATTATTTCTTGTGTCTGTGCAACGCCTATTTGTACTGTAAAAACACCACCAACGCTGGATCTGATTATATTAGGATTGTAAATATCTGTTATAGGGTTGGCAAGAATAAAAGCATCCGCGTGTGCAGCATCAGCAGTACGAAGCATCGCACCAATATTACCAGGTTTCTCTATGTTCTCTGCTATTAGTATCAACGGGTTGGTACTTAGTTTTAGATTTTCGAGCTTCAAGTCTTTCCAACGGCCAATGGCTATTATGCCCTCTGTTTTCTCACGGTAAGCTATTCTGGAATATACTTCTGCACTAACTTCAATAATTTGCCCTGAGAAATTGTTTTTTCCCAACTGTTGTACATAGTCTATGCTTATTATTTCACTGTTAAACAAAATCATATCAAGCTGATAACCAGCATTTAGAGCAAGCATTATTTCACGTTTACCTTCTACTACAAATTTCTTTTCTTTTTTGCGTTCACTGCTTTTTTCTTGAAGTGTTAAAATATGTTTGACCAGTGGATTTTTTCTGCTAATTATCTTTTTCATGTCTTTTTATGGTTTTCTAAACCAAAATTACATTTTTTTTAAGAATGCATGATTAATTTTACATAACTATTTGGTCTTTACTATGATACAAAATCTTTGACAAAATTCTCTGACACGAGTCTAATCTGGGTTTTATCCTCACATGTATCAAGCAGGTCTTTGACTCGCTGATTCAACAAAGGATGCACAAAATTCGGTGCAATATCTGAGACAGGCTGCAAGACAAAATTGCGTTTGTGCATCAGCGGATGGGGCACGGAGAGCTCAGCAGTTGTGATGACAAGCTGATCAAAGAAAATTATGTCAATATCAATTACTCGAGATTGGTATCCTTGGCCTGAGACTGTTTTTTCGGTTCGACCAATTCTTCTCTCTATTTCTTGTGTGACATGCAGTAAAGCGAATGGTTGCATAAAGGTATCGACACTCAAGGCAATATTAAGAAACCACGAGTCTGCGGAAAATCCCCATGGCTCTGTCTCATAAAGCGAAGAAACTGCATTAACAGAACCTATATGACTGTCTATCATATCAATAGCCTGCTGGAGATTCTTTTCCCTTTGGCCAAGATTTGCACCAATGGAGAGAATTACTTGTGCCATTTGATCACCATTTAAAGCCCAATTTTTTCTCACGGAATTCACTCAAAGGATTAATAACATCTTCAAGTACGACAGGTCGCTTAATTTCCTGCTGAACCTGATAAATTTCCCTGAGTCGATTAGCCTTTTCTACAGACAGCTCTGTCATTTCATACCTGTAAACATTGCGAGCCTTGCGCAGATAATTAAAGTTTATCTGATGCTCAGAGACCGAAGCAGTACAGATAATTTTGTAAACAAAATCATTACTCATCAAGCCTTCGGCATTACGCAGAAAACCCATCAAAGAATTATATTTTCCTGAGCCTGTCAATAACACATCGCAATCTTCGAGTACCAGTACAAATTCCTTGAATTCCTTTAGATAGAAAAACAGATTGGGATTATCGAGTGCTGTGAAAAGATTCCTTGGTACTAATATAAACTTGTGTTCTGAATTGAAAATAAGGTGTTTGAGATATGCAGTTTTACCCGTTCCTTGCTTGCCATGAATAAGAGCTAAACCGCTTTGCTTGTCATCCTCGAGAAAGGCACTTAACTTCTCATGAAATGGTAAAAAATCGTCATTATAAAACAGATTCAAGTCTAAGTTAACCTTTTTAGCTTCTATCTTTCGAAGAGAGAAATCACTACCTTCGGTCTTTAGTAAATAAAAACTTCTTGTATCCACATTTTTCTTTTTCTTGCGAGTCTTGAGAGTGGAAACAACTTCCTTAACACTCTTAAAATCAGTATCTTTGGAATAATAAATCTCTGCCTTGGTTGACGAAATATTTAGTAAAATCTTACCTGGCAGCTGGATTAGATAAGCTGAAGATGAATAATTTACCTTGTTCCAATTGTCGCGGCACGCTTCCTCTGTCTTGATTATAAAATCCTTGTCCGCAAGTTCGTATTTCCTTTTCAGCCGCTTGATGATACTATCCAAGTCAATGGCAAAACTAATTGTATAAAGATTTGGGAACTGCTCAAATAGCTGAATATAAACTTTTTCGACGATAATATCAGAATTATTTGCACCTATAAAATCCAATAGCATTTGTTTCTTGTCCATGGCAATAAAATCGATTTTTTAGACTGTCAAAATAAACAATAAAATTCCATTCACACAAAGCACACCACAGTAGTAACATAACCAAACTAATCATAACAAATAAGCAAAATCAACAATCATCACAGAACAGAGAAAACAATTTTTATTTTAATTTAGCAAAAAACTACGTCATGAGAATCTTAGGAATAGACCCTGGAACAAACATACTTGGCTACGCCATAATCGAAGAGAATTCAAATGCACTGACTCTTGTACATTCTGGTATATTGGACCTTCGCAGAGAAAAAGACACCTATCAGAAACTACGGATAATTTATCAGAAAGTCGAAGAAATCATCAGCAAATACCATCCACAGGAATGTGCCATAGAAAGCCCTTTTTATGGGAAAAATGTGCAGTCAATGCTAAAACTGGGTCGAGCGCAGGGAGTGGCAATAGCCGCCATATTAAATGCTAACTTACCAGTAGTGGAATATGCTGCACGGAAAATAAAGATTGCTGTTACAGGCAATGGTAATGCATCAAAAGAGCAAATTGCACGCATGGTACAGTCAATACTCAGGGCAGAGCTAAAAAGCAACAAGCTCGATGAGACAGATGCCATTGCAATAGCCCTGTGTCACCATTTCAACCGCGGAAAAAACACCAGCAAAGAATATTCTGACTGGAAAGACTTTGCACGCAAAAAAGGACTATTATGAGCATAATTATCTTTGATGATACATATTTCATGCGACAGGCTCTGATAGAAGCACAAAAAGCCTTTGAACAAGGCGAAATACCAATCGGAGCAGTAATAGTATGGGACAATCGTATTATAGGACGCGGGTATAATCAAACCGAAACACTACAAGACCCCACAGCACATGCAGAAATCATTGCTATCACAGCCGCCACACAAAGCATTGGCGGAAAATACTTAACCGATGCCACACTCTACGTTACCATAGAGCCCTGTGTAATGTGCGTTGGTGCTGCTTCGTGGGCAAAGATTAAAAGAATAGTATGGGGCGCCAGCGAGCCCAAGACTGGATTCATGCAATTTGAATCAATCCTACAGCAACACGGCAAGTCACTGCTGCATCCAAAGATACAAATCACCAACGGAGTACTTGCTGACCAGGCTCGTGAACTAATGCAAGAGTTTTTTAGGTCAAAAAGGTAATAAAAAGGCACTTACCTTACCACAAAGCCATAGCATGCTTTTGGGCAAAACCCCAAGTCATTTACTTGCAGCCAAAGGGCTCTTAATCAATCCGCGTTTACTGGCACGCAAGAAATTAATTATCTCATCACGTTCCTGGCTGGGTGGAAAGTTTTTCTCAATTTCTTCTATTGCATGCTTAATATTATAGCCCTTGAGAAAAACATAACGGTATGCATCCTCTATCATTCTGATCTGCTCGTTTGTAAAGCCTCGGCGCCTGAGCCCCACACGATTAACACCCTCATACACAACGGGTTCACGTCCTACCAATGAATATGGCGGCACATCTTTTCTCAGCAGCGCCCCACCTTGCACCATGGCATGCTTACCAATACGAACGAACTGATGTACAGCTGCCGTGCCACCTACTATTGCCCAATCATGGACTTCCACCTCGCCTGCCAGCTGGACACCATTAACCAAAACTACATTATCACCTATCACACAGTCATGAGCTACATGCACATAAGCCATTATCAGTGAGTTTTTCCCAATAATAGTTTTGCCCTTCGACGCAGTGCCACGGTGGAGACTGGTCATCTCACGGATCACGGTATTATCGCCAATCTCGATAAATGTTTTTTCGCCCTGGAATTTCATGTCTTGTGGAATAGGCGAAATCACAGCACCCGGAAAAATCTGCACATTGTTGCCTATGCGTGCACCATCGAAAATTGTAACATTAGGACCAATCCAGCAATTATCCCCTATCTCTACATCAGGATATATGGTTGTAAAAGCCTCGACAGTAACGTTTCTGCCCAACTTAGCTTCGGAATTTACATTAGCTAAAGGATGAATTTTTGCCATATTCAACGATTTTTGACTATTTGTGCTGTAAATACGCCTTCCAATACCAATTCATTATTTACATAAGCACGGCCCTGCATAACAACGATACCACGTCTGATAGGCTCGAGCAGCTGCATGTGCATAACAAGCATATCGCCAGGAATGACTTTACGTTTAAATTTGACTTTATCAATCTTGAGGAAATAGCTTGAATATCGCTGCGGATCCTCCACAGAATTAAGCACAAGTAACCCTCCTGTCTGTGCCATACATTCAATCATTATCACACCTGGCATTATTGGTTCATGTGGGAAATGTCCACGGAAGAAATATTCATCATAAGTAATACTTTTTATTCCAACTATCTGACTATCATCCATATATACGACTCTATCTACTAACAAAAATGGATGATCATGTGGGAGAAAATCTTTTATCTTATTAATATCCATGACCGGCTTGGCATTAAGATCAAAGTCTGGCAGAGTGCCCTTGAGCTTACGACGTTTAATCTCTTGACGTATTTTCTTGGCAAATTCCACATTCGTCGTATGGCCTGGCCTTGTTGCCAGGATTTTGCCCTTTATAGGCATACCTACCAAAGCAAGATCTCCTGTAAGATCAAGTAGCTTATGACGAGCTGGCTCGTTATTAAAAAGCAAAATATCCTCATTGAGTACGCCTTTGTCCTTTGTAAGTTTAACCTTTGGCCTGCCCAATTTCTCGGCAAGTGCGTCCAAACGTTCTTGCGTTACATCCTTTTCCAGAATTATCAAGGCATTTTCCAGCGTACCACCCTGTATTAAATTCTTATCAAACAGATATTCTACTTCACTGAGTAAGATAAAAGTTTTTGCCGGTGCTATCTGGCTTGCAAACTCATCAAGACTGTTGAGCGTAGCATATTGATGGCCAATGACAGCCGTTTTATACTCTATCATCACATGTACAGAGAAATCTTCATCAGGGAATGTAACTATCTCAGCACCACGCTCTTCATCAGTAAAATCAATGGTATTCTTAATCACAAAGTACTCTTTATCTTCTGCCTGCTCAACGGTTCCTACCCGGTTAATTGCTTCTACGTAATACTTAGCACTGCCATCGAGTATCGGTACTTCAGGGCCACTGATCTCAATCAGAGCATTGTCTATTTTCATTCCATACAAAGAAGCCATAAGATGTTCGATAGTACTAACTCTGGCTCCGTCTTTTTCAATACTAGTGCTTCGACGTGTATCTATAACGTTCTCAGCTACAGCATCGACCACTGGCTGACCGTCCAAATCAATGCGTTTGAACTTTATACCGTGTCCTTCTGGAGCAGGTTTGATAGTTATTTTAGATTTTATTCCTGTATGAACACCTATTCCCTCGAATGAAATATCCCGAGATAGTGTTCTCTGTTTTTCCTTTTTCTTGTGCATGACGATTTATTTATGGTTGTAAAACTGTTTGATCTTTGACACAACGTAATTTATTTGTTCTTCAGACAGCTCTGGGTACATCGGCAAAGATAGAATCTTTGATTGATAAGATGATCCCACAGGAAAATCTTCGGGGACGTGGTTTAACCTTGAATAAGCTGGCTGCAAAGGTAAAATTTTGGGGTAATGAATTGCTACAGCAATATCATTTTTCTTAAGAAACTCCATGAGTTCATCCCGACGCTGAACCCGTATTTCATAAACATGAAAAATATGAAAAGCATTAGGTCTTACTTTGGGCGTTACAACCTCATCTATATCAGAGAGAAGCTCATTATACAGCATTGCGTGTTTATAACGCTGCTGGTTCCATTGCTCAATATAATTAAGTTTAACATTCAAAATGGCGGCTTGCAATCCATCCAGACGACTATTTATACCTTCAATAATATGATGATGTTTCTTTAGCGCACCATGACGTGCAAACATCTTCATTTTCAGAAAAAGTTCTTCATCATTTGTTCCTATTCCACCACCATCGCCGTAAGCTCCAAGATTTTTCCCAGGATAAAAACTAAATGTTGCCACATCGCCAAAGGTTCCTACTAATTTATCATTAAACTTAGCAAAATGAGCTTGTGCACAGTCTTCTATCACATAAAGGTTATGACGACGTGCTATTTCTACAATTTTCTCAATATTAGCTGGCTGACCGTATAGGTGAACGGGGATAATAGCCTTGGTTTTGTCAGTAATCTTCTCTTCTATCAGTTCTGCATTGATATTATAATAATCAGGTTCTATATCCACAAATACTGGCGTTGCACCTGTCAGGCTAATAGTTTCGGCCGTTGATATCCATGTATTACAAACTGTTATTACTTCGTCGCCTTGTCCTATACCAAGAGCCCTGAGAGCTATAAAAATGGCATCTGTTCCATTGCCCACGCCCAAGAAGTATTTAAAACCATACCTTTGTGCATAGTTTTTCTCAAACTCTTCGACATATTTTCCGCCAATAAAGGCAGTATCACGGATAACAGAAGCTATTGCACTATCGATTTGTTCTTTAAGGTTTAGATATTGTGCATATAAATCAACAAAAGGTACTTTCATAATTATCTGTTTTTTTGTTTTATAAGTCACGAATTTTACGGGCTGGGTTGCCTGCATAGACCCCGGGGTCCGTTATATCCTTTGTAACCACAGAGCCTGCACCAATCACCACATTATCGCAGATATGTACTGGCAGAATTGTTGAGTTTGTTCCGATAGACACATTATTGCCAATAATTGTTTCCTTCCACAAAGACCGGTCACCACCAGCAGGACCACCTTTCTGGAATTTGTCGTTAATAAACATTGCTCCATGAGAGATAAAACAATTATCTCCTATTGTAACCAGCTCGCAGATAAATGCATGTGATTGCACTTTACAATTTTTGCCAATGGTAACATCCTTTTGTATTTCGACAAACGGACCAATGAATGTATTATCACCTATTTTGCAGCCATACAAATTTACTGGTTCGACAATTTTCACATTCTGACCAAACTCCACATTAACAATGCCGGATGTCATAATCTTTGGCTCGTGGCCTTTCCATGTATATTTCTTTTCTGCCATATTCTTAATGATTATTATTTGAATGACCAAGTTTACATTTCTTTGGCCGAAAGCGTAAGAATATCTCCTTCCCGGTCTCCATACTTTCGTACATTGCATTAATAAGCTCAAGACTTTTGCGACCTTCCAGTCCATCAACCAAAGAACGTGTGTTATTTAAAATAGCATGAACCACATCTTCATAATAACGCTTATGTCCAAATCCATATACATTTGGCGGATTTTCATTAAACTGACTGCGAATAATATCATCTTCTGGCAATGGCTCTGCAAACTCCCAATGGTCTATACGATTAACTGCAAAGCCTCCAATAACAACAGAACCTTTTTCACCGAGAATAGAGATTGAGCCTTCCATATCTTTGGGCCGTGCTGCTGTTGTCGCTTCAATAATTCCAAGCCCACCGTTCTTAAACGTCAAAACAGCAGTTGCTGTATCTTCTGCTTCTATGTCAACCAAAGCTGTTATACCTTTGGCAAAAACACTAATAACTGGTCCCATCATCCACTGCAACAGATCAACATGATGACTGGCTTGATTGGTCAGTACTCCACCATCATATTGCCATGTACCACGCCAAGGTGCAAGATCATAATAACTCTGATCTCTCATCCAGCGAACACGTATTGTACCGAGAACAAGCTTGCCAAAACGTCCCTTGTCTATCGCTTCTCTGAGTTTCTGAACCGGCAAGTTAAAGCGGTTCTGCTTGACTACAAATAATTTGCAGTTGTTTCTGTCGCATGCTTCTATCATTGCATCAGCATCGTCCAATGCGAGAGCCATGGGCTTTTCTACTATGATATGCTTGCCATATTTAGCAAGATTTATAGTGTGCTTAGCGTGATTTCCACTTTCTGTAAGTACTGAGACGACATCAATATTTTCCTTTTGCATCATCTCATCCATATCTGTGTAATAAGGCACATTATATTTCTGTCCATAAGCCTTTGCCTTGTCCTCGACTATGTCACAGACAGCAGCAAGGCGAGCATTAGGAATTTGACCTGTTCCCAGAAGCTCGGCATGTTTTCTGGCTATACGTCCACAACCAACAAGAGCAAAATTCAATACTTTATCTAACGACATATTATTTATTTTTTAAGTTTTTTATTTCAGCTTTGAGTGCATTAATATCCTCGGCTAGTTTGTATAGCTTTCTGGCGACTATAAGATTTTTGCGAAAATCTTTAAATGGTGCAGGTGGTATGCCGCCTACAATCTGATTGCCTTCCAGATTGCTTGTAACACCTGATTTAGCCGCAATCTTTACATTATCGCCAACACGCAGATGCCCAGCAAAACCTGTCTGACCACCGATCATGCAGAAGTTGCCAATTTTAGTTGTCCCAGCCAGTCCAGCCTGTGCAGCTATAACTGTATGTTTGCCAATCTCAACATTATGACCTACTTGCACTAGATTATCCAGCTTTACACCTTGCCTGATAATAGTAGAACCCATGGTAGCACGATCAATAGTTGTGTTTGCACCAATTTCTACATCATCTTCTATAATAACATTACCAATTTGTGCAATTTTTTTGAAAGTTCCATCCTCACGCTGAGCAAAGCCAAAGCCATCGCTTCCTATTACCACACCTGCGTGGATAATGCAATTTTTCCCGATGATCGTATCAGGGTAAATTTTTACTCCAGCATAAAGAACTGTGCCTTCACCAATCTTGACATTTTCACCAATAAATACGTTGGGATAAATCTGCACATTGTCTTCTATAACAGCATTCTTGGATATGTAACTAAAGGCTCCGATATATACGCCTTTACCTATCTTTGCACGACGATGAACAAAGGACGGACGCTCCCTACCTGTGCGCCTTTGCTTGGCTTTTTGGTAAAATTCCAATAAAACTGCCAATGATTCATAAGCATTATCAACAATAATCAAAGTCGGCTTGACCTGCTCGTCTGGCACCAAATCCTTGCTAATTAAAACTATAGAAGCTTCTGTCTGCTTTAAATATTTCGTATATTTAGAATTAGCCAGAAAAGTTAAGGTGCCAGGTCTGGCTTCCTCGATTTTAGAAAACTCAGCGATTGTTACATCAGGATCTCCCTTTATTTCCCCATTAACTATTGATGCTAAAGCTTGTGCTGTATATTCCATGTGTAAAACTTTTTAACACAACAAATTTAAAATAGATATATTTTATAACAAATTGTATTGCAATTATTCAAAGGGCTATTCACACAAAAAGCTTATTTATAGGCACTTACAATAACAAGATTCAAAAAAATGACGTTGAAGACCAGAGAAAGCCTCCAACGCCATATTAATCAATATGATAAACTTAAACTAAGGATTAAAAAAGTTTTTGCAAGAAACGTGTTAACAACCGCACGCCTATACCGGTAGCCCCTTTACCAAAATATATGTTCTTTTCAGTCAAATAAGCATTTGGTGCAATATCCAGATGTATCCAAGGATAATCGGTAAAATGTTCGAGAAACTTAGCTGCTGTTATTAAACCTGCATTACTACCACCTAAATTGGAAATGTCTGCAATGTCAGACTTGAGCATTTCATCGTATTCGTCCCACAGAGGAAATTGTACAAGACGCTCAGATACTTCAAAACCAGTATTGAGTAATTTCTGTGCTATCCCGTCGTCTGCCTTTGCA
This sequence comes from Bacteroidales bacterium, assembly GCA_027015275.1. GTDB lineage: Bacteria > Bacteroidota > Bacteroidia > Bacteroidales > S143-33 > S143-33. The sequence continues at coordinate 15,634 of JALWCU010000027.1, forward strand.
AACATGGCTGATGCATAAGGACCCACTGCACGCATGGCAGAACCAGTCAATGTTGCCAAGTCTATTACAAGCTGCGGCTCATACTTGGTAGCATAGCTCAGGGCATCTGCCAAAATCAGGCGGCCTTCGGCATCAGTATTTTTAATTTCTACGGTCATGCCATTGTGCATTGTCAGCACTTCTCCTGGTGCATAAGAACGGTCACTTATGGCATTATCCGTACATGGCACAAGACCTATTAAATACACAGGTAATTGCATTTTGGCAGCCGCATATACAGTGCCTATTACAGCAGCAGCACCTGCCATGTCTGTTTTCATATCTTCGATATAACCAGACGGTTTGAGATTCAGCCCACCGCTGTCAAAGACAACTCCTTTGCCAACGAGTACAACTGGCTTGTCATTCTTAGCATTCTCGGGCTTGTAGGTAAGAATCGAAAAAGACGGCTCATATTTGCTACCACGATTAACAGCCATGAGACCGCCCATGCGCAATGATTCTATCTGCTTTCGGTGCAAGATTTCTGCCTGAAAGCCAGCATCCTGTGCCAAAGACTGAATTTTCTCTGGTAGGTTTTCTGAGTTTAATGCTGGATAAGGCTCATTTACCAAGTCCCTGACAAGCGAAACAGCATCAGACAAATGCACAAGCTCCTTCAACTGTTGTTCGTCGATACGGTCATCTTCTATCTCTATGTTAAGTAGTGTATTACGCTTTTTGTCAATGTCTTTTGTAAAATATTTAAGGTACTGATAATTAGCAAGTAATAAACCTTCGAGAAATGCCATTACAACGTCTCTGTCCACGTCCAGAGCTTTTACCTGGACCGATTCTAATTTCTCGTCATTGATATGAGAGCTAATTGTCTTGGCATTTTTGCGTGCTCTGTCCATGAGCTTTTGTCTGTCGCCATCGTCAGGCAGAAAAGAAAGAAATATGTACTTTCCAAAATACTTATTGAAAAATACGTTATGCTTGTCAGCCTCGAGACGCTGACGTGCATAATGAATCTCTGTTTCTGCCAGTCCCAGATTTCTCAGGTCGTGAGTTTTAGGTAGCAAGTAAACTACACTCTTTTTGTAATCGAGCTGTTCTATTTTGTTTAGTTCCATAACACCAAATTTTTTTCTCAAATTTAAAAATTATTTTTCAAATCAAACAATATAATAAAGTACTAACTATCAGCATATTAAAATATCAAAATCTTATAAAACAGTAGTTTATCAACACAGAGCATGCTAACAATATTCAGAAAAAGCAACAGGGCTCACTAAAAAAATTAGATAAACTCATAACCAATGTCACCGCGGAAATATTTACCGTCAAAATTAATCTTGTCAATATCGCTATAAACCTTGCTGAGGGCATCACTGAGATTGTCTCCCAGAGCTGTCAGCGCCATAACACGTCCACCGTTGGTAACAATTCCCTTTTCTGTTATTTTCGTGCCAGCGTGAAAGACAGTTGTAAACTCGGTCCGCTCCAGCCCAGTGATCAGTTTGCCTTTTTCATATTGGCCAGGATAGCCCTCGGATGCTAAAACTACAGTAGCAGCTGGACGGGAATCAATTTCCAGGTTGAGTTGGTCCAAATTTCCATTTGCCATAGACTGGATAATCTGTAAAAAATCTGTTTTTATTCTTGGCAACACTGCCTGTGTCTCAGGATCTCCCAGACGCACGTTGTACTCAAGGACATACGGTTCACCGTCTACCATGATCAGTCCAAAATACAAGAATCCGCGGTAAAAGAGTCCTTCATTTCTCAAACCTTTGATTGTTGGACGGATGATGCGTTCTTCTACCTTTTGCATAAAGTCTTGGTCAGCCAGCGGCATTGGCGAGACAGCGCCCATGCCACCTGTATTAGGACCTTTGTCGCCCTGACCAATGCGTTTGTAGTCCTTGGATGTGGGCAATATCTTGTAGTTTTTACCGTCAGTAATGATAAACACAGAAAGCTCAATGCCCTTTAAGAATTGCTCAATAACGACCGTACTGCCAGCTTGGCCGAATCTACCTTCGAACATTTTCTTTAGTTCCTGCTTAGCCTGAGCCAGATCGCTTACGATTAATACACCTTTCCCTGCCGCCAGACCGCTAGCCTTAAGCACGTAAGGTGGATTCATAGATTCGAGGAACTGATAAGCTTGCTTAAGCTCAGAGGATGTAAAAGTCCGGTATCTTGCTGTAGGGATAGAATATTTTTTCATAAAGTCCTTGGCAAAAGCCTTGCTACCTTCGAGCTGTGCAGCTGCCTTGGTCGGTCCTATCACAAATACATCATCACTGGCAAAAAAATCAAAGATTCCATCCACCAGTGGCTGCTCAGGTCCCACGACGATAAAGTCAACATCTTTGTCATGCACAAATTCTCTGATTTTCGCCAGATTATTGGGTGCAATGCTGACATTAGTGG
>JALWCU010000028.1 GCA_027015275.1 Bacteroidales bacterium
CCCACACCTTTGGAATTGATTGAAGATATTCCTATCCTTCGTGCTGTGGAGAATGGATTTAAAGTTAAGATGATAATGTCAGAGACATGTACTGTGGCTGTTGATACACCTGAGGACATTGACCGTGTCAGGGAGTTGATGAAGGATGATCCTATGATTAAGCGTTACCTGACTTCTCTGAATTAGCCTTTTTTACTGGAATAGAGATTTTTAGTCCGTCGTATCCAAGCACTGTATTAGGAAAGATAGCCCTTGCTTCCTCGAAAAATTTATTCATATCTGTTATGGTAGCTGAGAAATGTCCGATTACTAATTTTTTGACGTGGGCAGCTCGTGCTATCGAAGCTGCTTGTGCGGCTGTTGAATGGAAAGTAAGCTGAGATTTCTGTAAGTGTGCATTGTCAAAAGTAGCTTCATGGTATAGCACATCTATGCCTAATAATTTTTCTGCTAACTGAGGGATATATTTTGTATCAGAGATATACGCATAGGAGCGTGGCTCTGGTGGTGGGGTGGTAACATCCTGTGGATAAATCTTTGTGCCGTCTTCTCGTTCAATGGTTTGGCCGTGTTTTAGACTAATTATTTCTTCGATAAGGAGACCGAGTTCTTCGATTTTGGATTTTATTATGTTGGGTTCACGCTGTTTTTCCCTGAAGATAAATCCCCAAGTATCTATCCTGTGTTGTAATGGTAGAGCCTGAACCGTGAAATTTTTGTGTTCCATAATCACACCTCCTTGCCTGGGCAAAGCATGGAAATGCAAAGGATAGGGCAATTCATTGGCTTTCACTGGAGACCAGTCTGACCACAAAATTTGCTTTAATTCCTCTGGTGCGTATATATGCAGATCTGTATCTCTGTGGAAAAGCTCATAAGTGGACAAAAGGCCGAAAAGCCCAAAATAATGGTCTCCGTGCAGATGTGAGATAAAAATATGCTGCAATCGACCAAAGCTAACATGAAAACGGCGAAGCTGCATCTGTGTGCCTTCGCCGCAATCTACCAATATTGGTGTGCCATAAATATTAACTATCTGTGATGAAGGAAACCTGTTACTAACAGGCGTAGCAGAGCTAGTACCCAGAACTAGAATATCAAAATTCATTTACGTTTAGTCGTTTTCCTCTTTGACTTGTTCGTTCTGTTTAATGATTCTTTCTGCTTCTTCTACTGTATCTGCAATGTTCAGAACTGTATCAAGCTGTGAAATATTAATAAGACGCTCAACAGCAGGCTGTAACCCTGATACAACAAAGATACCATTTGAATTCTTGGACAGCCGGTTAGCTACTAAAATAGCACTCAAACCCGAAGAATCACAATATTTTACGTCAGATAAGTCCATAATGATGTTTTTTTCCCTGTTACTGGCCAGGAGAACTAATTCTGACTTCAGTGAAGGAGCAAGAAAGGTATCAAGTTTCTCGTCTTGTATCTTGATCAGGGTGTAAAAATCACGCTTGATAATCTGAAACTTGTTTGTTTGCTGGGAGTTATCCATGCCTTAGTGTTTAAAGATATATTTACAATATTAGAATTTTTTATAAATATAAAAAAGTTTACAATAAAAAACTTGATTTTTTATGTAAAAGATGTAAAATCGTTTTTTAAAATTCAATTTATGCACATTGGTTTAAAATTATAACTTTGCAACAGTAATCAATGAGATTTGTGCAATGAATTTGGTCAAAAAGATATTATTAATTTTCCTTTTGTTGTTTCCGTCGATATTTATCCAAGCGCAACCGCACCTTGTCCTCCGCTCATCAAAGGGGCAGGATACTATAAATGTCTGTTTCTCTGAGCAAGTATATTTCTATGCATATCTTATTAATGGCAATGATACATTGTTTTGTCAGTGGGACTGGGATATGGACGACGGAACAACTTTCAGTGGAATGGGCCTTGACACAGTAAAATATAATTTTGTCCTCGAGAAAGCGCATCGTGTCATTGCTACGGCTACTTATAATGGACACAAATACAGCAAGATTATCGTAGTGCGTACAGGTCTGAGCCCTTATTTTTCCGGGACCAGGGCTAATTTAGCGCCCAATCAGACTGGCGTTTGCAAAGGTGACCAAGTGCAATTGATAGGCAAGGTCTCGGACAAAAAATCCTGGCGTGATCATCCGGTTTCTGTCTATTATGAGCCGTTCCCGTTTAAGATTTCAGACCAGGTCTCTTATTCCAATTCCATCACTCGCAAAGATTTTAATCCAGATTCCCTCTTTTCATCCAAATATGTTATAGACTCAGTAGGTTTGCTTATAGTTCATAGCAATTCTGCTGATCTGAAAATATCATTGACATCCCCAAGTGGCGATACAGTTATCTTGAAAAATTCCGGCGGTAATGACAATTATTTTGGCGACACTGCCCGTGGCACCAGCGGTGCTAAATGGTATTACTGGTCGCCAGGAGCTTCCCGGACCATTAATAGCCTTGCTATAACTAGACAGATGATTCCACCGGCTGCTTATTTACCTTATCAGAGCTTTGATTCGCTGCTAAGCTCGCCTCTTAATGGTAAGTGGACTATCAGAGTAGAAGACCTTTTCCCTGGCAATGACGGATATATTCTGGCCTGGGCTCTGTTTTTTAGTCCTCGGTATGTATCTGATACTCTGAAATATACATGTACTTACGATCTGGACCAGTCTTTTTGGCAAGGGGATAATGTCAACCTTACTTCGGATGGATTGTCAGAAGCATTCCCTGGAGATTATGGTCCTCATCCCTATAAGTTTTATGTCAAAGACAATTTCGGATGTTTCCATGATACAACAATTGGTGTCATTGTGGAAAAGCCTGATTTTGATTTAGATAAACCAGTAGTTTATATTGGCGATAGCATTAAGGTTGAGGATAAAACTTCGTGGGCAACGTCTTCCTCATGGGATTTCGCAGATAATAGCCCTATGGAGACTGGCAAGAGTGTTTATCATAAGTATCAGAACAAAGGTAATTATGTCATAACTCTGACAGCACAGTCTTCCTCTGGTTGTACAGACCAAGATACTGCTGTAGTACAGGTCATCCCAAAGCCTATAAAGATTACCAAGTACAATGTTTTTACGCCCAATGGAGACGGAGTGAATGATGTTTTTTCTTTCTTTAATACGCCTGATGAAAAAATTATTGCAGCTAATATTGAGAAGATAGACGCACGTATTTATGACCGGGATGGCAACCTGGTGTGTCGTTGGACAACGCCAGAGCAAGCCATAAAAGGCTGGGATGGAACTATAAATAACAGAGGACGGATACCTGCCAGTGAGGGCTTTTATTATTACATTATCATAATCAAGGGAAAAGATGGAAAGAACTATAAACCAATCTCTGGATTTATTTACTTACATAGATAAGATTGACGTTATCGGTGATATACACGGTTGTTACCATACCTTAGTTGACCTATTGCATGTACTCGGATATAAATGTGTCAGCGGAATATGGCAACATCCACACAGAATTGCTGTATTTATTGGTGATTACATTGACAGGGGAATTTATATACCGCAGGTATTGGACTTGATTAAGAAAATGGTTGATAATCAGCATGCTATAGCTCTGCTTGGTAACCACGAGATGAACTTAGTAGGTATTTATTCGACAGGTATAGACGGACAGCCTTTGCGTAGCCACAAGAAAATAGGGCAACATCATGTTACAATTAAATCTATGGATAAACGTGATTTACTTCACTGGCTTGAGTGGTTCAAGCAGTTGCCATTTTTCTTAGATCTCGGGAAAGTGCGTTTTGTCCATGCTGCTTGGCGAGATGACTATATAGATCTTATTAAAAGAGAATATCCAACTAATAGCCTGAAGGATAATCTTTCTGTGGCTTTTGATAAACATACAAAAATTGGACAGGCTATCCGTTACATTCTCAAAGGACCAGAGTTGGTCTTGCCACCCGAGGTAATAAAAATCTTAGACAAAAAGCATTCTGAATATAATCTGCATGAGGCTCGCATTCGTTGGTGGGATAAAATACCCGTAAATCCGACATACCGACAGGCTACTTTACTTGCCGAAGTTGACAAGAAGGTTGAGCAGGACATAAAGAAGCTTTATAAGCCTTATCCAGAAGATGCACCGATTTTGTTTTTTGGACATTATTCAATGACTAAATATCCCCATCTGCTAAGACACAATGTGCAATGTGTGGACTTTGGTGTGTACAAAAAAAATTACCTGGCAGCCTATCGCTATAACGGTGAGGACACTCTAACACAGGAAAATATTGTTTTTGTGCCTTATAATAAGCAGGATGTTGTAATACCATCGCTGCGTCAAAGCCATGTTTAACGTTTATTTTCATTTTCTTCTGATTTGCGCAGAGACCTTCGCCACCAATACATGAGCAAGCACAGAAGAACAAATATCAGGAAGACATAAGCCTTGTGCCAGCCCATATTTATCAAAGCGTGTACAAAGAACCCCAGCGAAATGGCTGCTACCGTGAGCCACACTATTTCCATTAATGATACTTTTACTTTCATTATAGAAAAAATTTTAACTTTGTTTCTTTGTTTGTGATAAAATTACGAAAAATGAGAATTTTAGAGAAAAAATACGGACAATGGCTGATTTTCTGGACTTTGGCATTTATTTGGGGCATGTCGTTTATTCTGATCAAAAAGGGCGTTGAGGCTTTCCCTCCTGATATTGTTGGCACTTTGCGGATTTCATTTACTTTCTTGTTTTTCCTGCCTTTTGCTCTGAAAAATTTGCACAAGCTCTCGTGGCAAAATGTAAAATCTTTGCTTGTTGTGGGGTTTATAGGAAACCTGTTCCCAGCTATTCTTTTTTCAGTGGCAGAAACCCATGTTCCCAGCGCCTTGGCAGGCATGCTCAATGCCACGACACCTATTTTTACATGGATAGTGGGAATTTCTTTTTACAGGTCGCGTACACATCACCTCGCAATAGTGGGAATTGCAATAGGATTCTTGGGTACTATTGGTTTGATGGTTAATGATTTACATCATATTTTTAGGTCTTGGAACTTGTACGGGTTGTTTATCTTACTTGCAACATTTTTCTACGGTATTAATACTAATGAACTGAAATATAAGCTTCGTGAGCTGGATGCAATTTCTATTGTTTCGTTGGGCTTTTTCTTAAGCGGACCTTTGGCAATAGCATATATGCTGGTTCGTGGATTTCCTTTTGATTATGTGGCTGTACCGCATTTTTATCAGGGACTGTTCGCTGTTATGACTTTGGCATTTTTGGGTTCCTTTCTGGCTCTTATTCTGTTTAATCACTTTATCAAGCATACTTCGGCCGTGTTTGCGGCTTCTATTACCTATGTTATTCCTATTTTTGCCCTTATGTGGGGTGCGTTGGATGGCGAGAGAATTTATTTTCATCATATAATCGCAATGTTAATAATAATATCCGGTGTGTATCTGGTTAATCATGATAATATTCAAACTAATAAAATTGCTTTAAAACAAAATATTGCTGAATTATGAGAGAGCATATTACAAATTTTTTCAAAGGCTTTGCAATAGGCGCAGCTAATGTTATTCCTGGCGTTTCGGGTGGAACTATCGCATTGATAACAGGGATTTTTGAACGCCTGATAGATGCTATTAAATCATTTGATTTGAAGGCACTTAGACTTCTTTTCAAAGGCAAGATAAAGGAATTTATAGAATACACAGATTTGATATTTCTGATAGTAATTGGCCTGGGAATGGTGGTTAGTATTTTTAGTCTAGCTAAGCTTCTGGATTATTTATTCACGTATTATCCTATTTATATTTGGTCTTATTTCTTTGGACTCATTGGTGCGTCGGTTTATTATGTAGGTAAGACAATTGACCGTGTAACTGTGGGTGTAGTCGTATGGTTCCTTGTTGGCGCTGGCACAGCTGTAGTTGTAACTCTCTTTCACCCAGGACATCCAAATGATAATTGGCTTTATCTGATTCTATGTGGAATAATAAGCATAAGTAGTATGATATTGCCAGGACTTTCGGGTTCTTATGTGCTTATCCTCATGGGTAATTACAAGCTCGTTGTAATAGACGCAATTAGCACACTGGAACTGAAGATTTTAATACCGTTCGGAGTAGGTGTAGTCGTCGGATTGATAGCTTTTGCAAATGTGCTTTCGATTCTTTACAAAAAGTACAAGGATCAAACTATTGCTGCACTGACAGGCTTTATTCTGGGCTCTTTGTCAATATTGTGGCCATGGAAAAATTCTTTTGACCTTAACCATCATCTAATTCCAGCCGATAGATTTGGGCATCTTCTGGAGAATGTTAATGCAGTTTATTTCAAGAATTATTTACCACACTGGAATTCTACACTTGTCTGGGCAATAATTATAGCCATTTCTGGCGTTCTTACCCTGGTTCTGCTCGAGTTGTGGGCTAATAAAAGTTCAGATGCAGAACTTTCGAAATAATTTTTATAAATTAAAGGACTAAAAAAACAAAAATTAAAACTATGGACAAAGCAAATATTTACTGCCTTAACAATAATCTAACAAAGGAATACCCCTTGGGCACTTCTCTTTTTGAAATAGCACAGGATATGGAGATAAAGCTAAATTATCCCATTCTTGGTGCAAGGGTAAACAACAAACTTACGGAGCTGACTTACAAGGTCTATCGTCCTAAATTCGTTGAATTTATCGATATAACAGATATTGACGGTTATCGTATGTATCAGCGTTCGCTTTCTTTTGTGTTAATGAAAGCAGTACGTGACCTGCTGCCAGGTTCGCGACTAAAGATAGAGCATTCTATCTCTCAGGGCTTTTACTGTGAAATAGATAAACCAGATGGCCAGAAATTAAAGGCCGAAGAAGTACTGGATATTGCTGAGCGCATGCGTGAAATAATAAAGGCTGATCTGCCTTTTTATCGCGAAGAGCTACCCACACAGCAAGCAATAAAAATATTTGATGAATATCAATTGCACGAGAAAGCTAAGCTTTTCCGCACTCGTCCGACGCTCTTTACATCTGTGTATAAGCTTGATAATCAAATAGATTATTTTTACGGTTATCTGGTACCGTCCACTGGATTTTTGCGCACTTTTGACCTTATTCCGTATTATGACGGCATGCTTTTGCGCTTCCCGACAATGCAGAATCCCGACGAGCTTGGGCCTATTATTGAGCAACCAAAGCTCTTTGAAATATTTCGTGAATATAAGAAATGGGTTGAAATACTCGGAGTCTCGACCATTGGTAGCATAAATGAGCAGATAAAACAGGGCAAAGCAGGTGATCTCATCAAAATATCCGAAGCCCTACATGAGAAAAAGGTAGCAGAAATATCAGATATGATTGCCAAACGTGGTGATGTCAGGGTGGTGCTCATCGCAGGACCTTCTTCCTCTGGGAAAACCACTTTTTCCAAACGTCTGGCAATACAGCTCAAGGTATTGGGTTATGATCCTGTGCCCATTTCCACAGACAACTTTTTTGTCAATCGAGAAGACACACCGCGCGACGAGAATGGCGATTATGACTTTGAGAACATTTTAGCCTTGGATATTGACTTGTTTACCAAGATTATGAATGACCTTATTGCTGGCAAAGAAGTAGAATTGCCACGTTTTGATTTCCAGAAAGGTCAGAGGTACTATGCTGGAGATATGGCTAAGCTTTCGCAGAGGGGAATAATAATTATAGAAGGCATCCATGGACTTAATCCTATGTTGTCCAAGGGAATTGCAGATAAATATAAATTCAAAATTTATGTGTCAGCACTAACACAGATAGGCATTGATTATCACAATCGCATACCAACCACAGATAACCGCCTGTTGCGAAGGATGATACGTGATTACCAGTATAGGGGTTATTCTCTTGTTGATACTCTTCAGCGTTGGCCAAGTGTACGTAAGGGTGAGGAAAAATATATTTTCCCATATCAGGAAGAGGCTGATGTCATGTTCAACTCGGCTTTGCTTTATGAATTTAGTGTTCTGAAAAAGCATCTTGAACCATTGTTAAAAGAAGTTCCTGAAACTGCTTTTGAGTATTCCGAAGCAAGGCGTTTGCTCAAGTTTTTGTCTTATTTTGAGACAATTAAGCGTGAGGAGAGAGAGATACCGCCTACTTCTATATTGAGGGAGTTTTTAAGTGGCAGTGCTTTTAAGTATTAAACTAAACAATATAAAGTAATCTATTGAAATTAAGGCAATTAAAAAATATAAAATTTTACTTGCACATAAAAAAGTAATATTTTAATTTTGTAGGAAAGAAAACTATGCAAGTTGATTAATGACGATTGATGAGAGAATAAATACAGGATTTGAGCGATTAACTGGGGCATTGGATAAGCTAAAGCAGAAGTACACTCGGTTGAAATCTGAATATGAGGAATTGTTTGAGGAAAAACAAAAATTGCATGAGGAGTTGCATAATAAGAATGCAGAGATAGAACAGCTTAAAAAAGACATAGAAAATCTTAAGATTAGCAACGCTCTTTTAATTCGTGAGGATTCGGACATAGATATGGAGGACCTGCAAGATATTAAACATTCGGCCAAAATAAAATTAAATCAAATAATAAGAGAGATAGACAAAGCAATAAAAATTTTATCAACTAACGAATTGCAGTAAATTATGAGTGCAGAGAAGGATTTTACTATAACATTAAATATAGCTGGGCAGACATTTAATCCAGTGATTAATAGACAGGATGAGGAATTATATCGTCGAGCAGAGAAGGAAATTAATGAGGCATATAAAGCTTATACCAATAAATATGATATGAGCGAGACTCAGTTATTAAGGTTGCTTATTCTGCAATTCGCTGTTAGTAAAGTTAGAAGCTCAAGGGCTTTGCAAAGTTTATTGAGCAATCTGGATGATTTAAGTCTTGACTTGGAAGAGTTCATAGAGCATTAATAATCTGGGCTCTAAAGAGTTGAGCCCGCATATTCGGGGCCGGAAACTCAACACAATCGTCATTAAGGTCTGTCTCGTTTTAGCAAAGGCAGGTCCACCTATGAGTGGAAAGCCTGACCTGGAACGGCAACCTTAAAAATGTGAGAGCGGGGTTCTCCGTGCCTGATATATGCGGGCTCTTTTTATTGTGTTCTGTATTAGACTGTTATGGTGACTTACTGTCACTCACAATATATATGAATCTTAAAAATGTGGAGAGATGAATGCATTATTACTAATTGCAGCATTAATAGTTGGCGCTGGTATAGGACTGGCTATAGGCTATTTTGCTAAAATAAATATACTGAATAAAAAAGCCGAACAAATTATTCAGGAAGCCGAAGAAAAGGCTGAGATTATTAAGAAAAATAAGCTTCTGGAGGCTAAGCAAAAGTATTTTGAGCTAAAGGCAGAATTAGACAAAAAAGTTAAGCAGGATACTGAGCGATTGAACCAGAAGGAAAAAAAATTGTATCAATTTGAGAACACACTCAATCAAAGGAAAGAAGAATTTCAAAAAAAACTGGTACAGTTTGAAGTAAAGAGAAAAGAGCTTGCGGCGCTCAAGGAGAACCTGACAAAGCAAATAGATATTGTAGAGCAGAAACGACAAGAACTCGAAAAGATTTACAAAGAGCAGGTTGAGAAACTCGAGACAATCGCTGGCATGTCCAAGGACGAAGCAAAACAGCAGCTCATTGAGTCGCTCAAGGACGAGGCACGCGCCGATGCCATGACGCATGTCGCACAAATTGTCGAAGAAGCTAAGCTTAATGCCAAAGAGCAAGCAAGAAATATAGTTATAAAAGCGATCCAACGCGTTGGTAGCGAGGTAGCTGCCAATAATTCCATTACAGTTTTTCACATAGAAAGCGATGAGATAAAAGGCCGTATCATTGGACGTGAAGGAAGGAATATTAGAACTCTGGAGACTCTGACTGGTGTAGAGATTATTGTTGACGACACACCAGAAGCTATCGTGCTCTCCAGCTTTGACCCGTTCCGCCGTGAAATTGCAAGGCTTTCTTTGCAGCAGCTCGTAGCTGACGGTAGGATACATCCAGCCAGAATAGAGGAGATTGTTAACAAGACAAAGCAGCAGCTCGAAGAAGAAATTTTCGAAATAGGCAAGAGAGTTTGTATAGACTTGGGTATTCATAGCATACATCCGAATCTTATGCGGACTATTGGCAAGATGAAGTACCGTTCTTCTTATGGTCAGAATCTTTTGCAACACTCTATTGAGACAGCCAAGCTTGCAGCCTTGCTAGCATCTGAGCTGGGACTGAACCCCAAGCTAGCTAAACGCGCTGGCTTGCTGCATGATATTGGTAAAGTGCCAGAGGAAGACACAGACCTGCCACATGCTATTTATGGTATGAAAATGGCGCAGAAATATGGCGAAAAAGATGAAGTAGCAAATGCCATAGGCGCACACCATAATGAAGTAGAAATGACCAGTATGATAGCACCTATTGTGCAAGTTGCAGATGCCATTTCTGGCGCACGGCCTGGTGCACGTCGCGAAATTTACGAGAGCTATATCAAACGTCTCGAGGATCTGGAACGCATTGCTTTGTCTTTCAAAGGTGTTACAAAAAGTTATGCTATTCAGGCAGGCCGCGAGCTGCGTGTGATAGTAGGCAGTGATATGGTTTCAGATACAGAGCTCGAAGCACTTTCTTATGAAATTGCAAAACGTATTGAAAAAGAGCTTACTTATCCCGGACAGATAAAGGTTACTGTCATCCGTGAAAAGCGTTCGGTAAGCTTTGCGAAATAGCCTGTGATAAGAATACATGAATATTTGCCCGGTGACAAGCTGATAGATAATAAATCCCCGATGGTGTGAGCCATTGGGGATTTTTACGTTGGGGCCAGTGCATTAAAAAAGCCCACTAGCAATAGCCAGTAGGCTTTTTTGTTTTCTTGTCGGGGTGGCGGGATTTGAACCCGCGACCTCTACGTCCCGAACGTAGCGCGCTAACCGGGCTGCGCTACACCCCGATTGCCTTTTGCGCTGTCCAATTTTGACTGAGTAAAATTTTGCTCTATTTGTCTTATTGCTCGCGAATCAGTGGAATATGAACAGCCTTTTGTGGCTATGAAAAAGAACCTTTAGTTTTAGTCTCTGCTGCGTGCAAAAATAATAACATTAAACTAATACTGCAAAATGATTTGTGCTTAAACAGGACTTAAGTTTTGTTGAATCACGACAGCTTGTTTCATGCTGCGCCTGTTATGCGCCAAAGTCATCGTAGAGAATGTTTTCTTCAGGCACACCCAGATTATAAAGCATCTTTTTAACTGCCGAAATCATCATTGGTGGACCGCAGAGATAGTATTCAATGTCTTCGGGTGCTTCGTGATCTTTGAGATAAAGGTCATAGACAACTTGGTGAATGAATCCGTTAGGAGCATTCCACTGAGCGCCTTCGGGCTCAGGGTCAGAGTATGCCACAACAAATTTAAAGTTAGGAAATTCCTTCTCTATTTGTCTAAATTCATCTGCATAGAACATTTCCAGAGGATTGCGTGCACCATACCAAAAAGAAATTGCTATATCTCTGACTTGCAGTGTTTTAAATAGATGGAAGATGTGCGAACGCATTGGTGCCATCCCAGCACCTCCGCCTATAAACATCTTTTCGTTTTTGGTGTCTCGCACGAAAAATTCTCCGTAAGGTCCAGAAACCTGAACTCTGTCACCTGGCTTTAGTGAAAAGATGTAAGAAGAGCATTTGCCCGGTGGTATGCCCTTTTTCCAGTGATTAATGCTCTTGTCCCATGGTGGTGTAGCAATGCGTACTGTGAGCATGATACGGTCGTTTTCTGCTGGATAGTTGGCCATGGAATAAGCTCGGAATAAAGGCTCATTAATCTTGAGCTTCAAGTCCCACATCTTGTATTTATCCCATAAAGGGCGATATTCTTCTTCTACTTGTATATCACGGCCAAAGTCAATCTCCAGCGGTGCAGGGACATAAATTTGTATGTAGCCGCCAGATTTGAAGTCGAGTGTCTGCCCTTGAGGAAGTTTTAGAACCAGCTCTTTGATAAATGAAGCAACATTGTGGTTTGAAACTACCTCGCATTCGAACTTTTTAACTTCCAGAACACTCTGTGGTACTTTGATTTTCAAATCTTCCTTTAGTTTGACCTGACATGCTAAACGCCATTTTTCTTGTATTTCTTTACGTGTAAAAAAACCTACTTCTGTAGGCAGAATTTCTCCGCCGCCTTCTAATACTTGCACTCTGCACATCCCGCACGTTCCTTGGCCTCCGCAAGCAGATGGCAGGAATATTTTGTTATCAGCCAGAGAATGCAGAAGAGTGCTACCTGCTGGTACTTCCAGCACCTTGTCGTCATTGATCGTAACTTTGACATTTCCAGAAGGCAATAATTTATTCTTGGCATATAGTAGCAAAGCTACCAAAAGGAAAATAACCAGCCAGAAAACAAGAACTGATATTAAAATTGTATTTGTACCTGTACCTGCGTGAAGTAATATCATTGTTGTAATATTTTTCAGATTTTAAAGTTTTATTCCCATGAAGCTCATGAAAGCTATTCCCATTAATCCTGTGATAATGAATGCAATGCCTGCACCTTGAAGAGCTCTTGGTATCTTGGAATATTTAAGTCTTTCGCGTATGGCAGCCATTGAGATTATTGCCAGAAACCAGCCAGTCCCTGAACCTAAACCATAAGAAGTGGCTTCCCACACATTGCTAAAATTTTTCTCTTGCATGAATAGTGATGCGCCTAATATTGCGCAGTTGACGGCAATCAGAGGTAGAAAAATACCCAGATTTGAGTAAAGAGCTGGTGCAAAGCGTTCTACAAACATTTCCACAAGCTGCACCATGGAAGCTATTATGGCAATAAAAACAATAAAGCTCAGGAAAGACAAATCCACTCCAGCCAGCTTTGGACTAATCCAGGAAAGTGCACCGGGGCTGAGAATATATTTGAGCACTAAATAATCCACTGGAACAGTAATCGTCATAACAAAAATTACGGCGAGTCCCAGTCCAGTAGCGGTTTTTACTGTCTTGGACACAGCAATATATGAGCACATGCCCAGGAAATAGGCAAAAACCATGTTATTTATGAAAATAGAGCGGACAAATATATCGATTATGTTGTTCATAGTCAGATAGTTTTTAGTTTAAGAGCGACCTTGAAGTTCTTTGAAAATGCCACGTTGTATCCATATAATCGTGCCTATGAGAATCAGTGCCATTGGTGGCAGGATCATCAGTCCGTTATTTTCGTAACCGTGAGCATAGGCAGACATTGGAATTACACGAAAGCCCCATATTGTCCCAGAGCCCAGCAGTTCACGGAAAAACGATACAATGACCAGAATAATGCCATATCCAGCTGCGTTACCAATTCCATCGAGAAACGAAGGTAGAGGTTTATTGCCGAGAGCAAAAGCTTCTAAGCGCCCCATGATAATGCAGTTTGTAATAATGAGTCCCACGAAAACAGATAGCTGCTTGCTGATGTCGAATAAATAGGCTTTTAGAAACTGGTCAACCAGCACGACGAGTGCGGCTACTATGACTAGCTGCACAATTATTCTAATGCGCGTTGGTATTGTATTGCGAAGCAATGAGATAATCACATTGGCAAAAGAGAGCACAAACATCACAGACAGAGCCATTACCACTGCTGGCTTCATCTTGACTGTAATGGCCAGGGCAGAGCATATACCCAGAATCTGTACTGTTACAGGGTTGTTTAGGTTTAGTGGTTCTGTTAGTATTTTAGATAGTTTAGCCATAGTTTTTATCTTTTAATTTGCTCTAACTTTTTTCATGAAGTTGACATAACCGCCGAGAAAGTCATGCAGCATAGCTTGCAGTCCTTTGCTGGTCAGTGTACCGCCGCTGATAGCGTCCACAGCGTGAGGATCATTTTTTGGTGCGCCACCTTTGACTACAGCTATGGAAACAAAGTTTCCGTTCTGGTCAAATATTTTTTTCCCTATGAATTGTTTCTGAAACCATGGTTGTGCGATTTCAGCGCCGAGTCCGGGTGTCTCACCTTTGTGGTCAAAGATTACGCCATGTATAGTGTTCAGGTCCTTATCCAGTGCAACATATCCCCAGATTGGGCCCCACAGCCCTTTGCCATAAACAGGGAAAACGTAAATTTTCTGTCCCTGATATTCTGCGATAAAGACTGGCAGTTGTCTCTGTTTTAGTGGTTTGTGATACTGTTCTTCTAAACTAATTTTCAATGGGTCCAGACCTGGAATTTTATTGCCACTAATATTAATGACAAAGCTTTGTTTTATGTATTGTTTAAAGAGTTCAGGGGCCTGCTCGCGTTCGCATTTAAGGCCAATCGAAGCCAGTATAGCTTGTTGCTTTTCTTTTTGCATATTGGCATCCTGTAAAGGCTTTAGTTTTATAAATGCCAGCGACAGTGCCAATGCCACTAAAATAACCATTACAGAAGCATAGATAAACGTATATAAATTGCTTTGAACGTTGATTTTCATTTGTTTAGCATTTAGATTTTAAGGTTCATTCCATTAAGCAGTTGGGCATGTTTCATGCGCCTTTTGATATGACCATTAACAACCAGATAATCAATTAGTGGCGCAAACATATTCATAAGTAATATGGCGAGCATCACGCCTTCGGGATATGCTGGATTAAGTACACGTATGAGAATAGCCATTAAACCCGCCAGAAAACCATATATCCATTTGCCCAGTTCCGTATGTGCCGAAGATACTGGGTCTGTGAGCATATAGACCATACCAAAGGCAAAACCACCTAAAAGCCAGTGTTCCCAGAACGGTACAGCCATATAAGGGTTAGTAGGCGTAGCAAAAATATTGAGCAACCAGCCCATAAAACCTCCGCCAATGAATGCAGCCAGCATTGTCTTCCAGCTGCCTACGCCTGTGTATATCAAGAATGCAGCGCCAATGAGAATTGCCAGCGTAGAAGTTTCCCCGATTGAGCCTGGAATGAATCCGAAAAACATGTCTGCCACCGAGAAATGGGCGTGAATAGCGTTTAACTGCTCGACTGTTGTAGCCTGCGAAAGTTGTCCCAGTGGAGTGGCGCCGGAAATACCGTCTGGCAGCCCAGCAATCCACACTTTATCCCCTGACATCCAGCGAGGATATGAAAAGAACAAAAAGGCTCTTGCCAGCAGAGCCGGGTTAAAAATATTATAACCAGTCCCACCAAAGACTTCTTTACCAAAGATTGTGGCAAAGATAGCTGCTAATGCTACCATCCACAATGGTGTATCTACTGGGATAATCATGGGAATCAAAAGCCCTGTAACCAAGTAGCCTTCGCTGACTTCCTCCTTATTAATCTGGGCAAAAATCACTTCCACCAAGCCTCCTGCCAGGTATGAGACAATAACAATAGGCAGGAATTTAATGAGACCATAGCCAAAGTTTTGCCATAGGTTAGTCTGCATGCCGAGTATGTGGAAATGCTCATAGCCAATGTTCCATATTCCGAATAGCAGAGGCGGCATTAGTGCAATGACGACAGCAGTCATCACTCGCTTGAGATCCACAGCGTCTCTAATATGAGCGCCTTTTGTTGTAACCTTGTTGGGTACGTATAGGAATGTATCGAGAGCTTCGAGCGTGGCATAAAGAAAATGTAAACTGCTTCCTGGTTCGACTTTTCTTTTGAGTTTATCTAAAAAATGTCTAAGTCCCATTTTGTGATGATTTTTTTGTTTAAAAGATCTAACTCATTTCTTTAATCATAGCGGCAATGCCTTGTCTGACAATGTCTTGAATCTCAATCTTTGAGACACAAACAAATTCGCATAAAGCAAAGTCTTCTTCTATAATCTCATAAATTCCCAGTGATTCCATCCTGTCAATATCATTAGCCAAAATTGCTTTGAGCAAGTATTCTGGCATTATGTCCATTGGCAAAACTTTGTCCATACGGCCAGTAATTACGAATGGGCGCACACCACCATGCAGGTTTGTGTCCAGTACCCATTCTTTTTTGGGAAATAACCATGAGAGAAATGTCCATGATGTTGAGAATTTTTTCAATCCCAAGCCAGCCCAAGCCATGAATTCATAATAATTTCCCTCTGGTATGACTGTAATCATATTGTCATATCGGCCAAGATAGCCTTTTTTGTCAATCTTGGTACCTGTCAGAACATTGCCACTTATTATACGGATGTTTTTATTTGTAACTTGCTGTTTTATAATATCATAAACGTTTGTTCCAGCTATTACGCGATAATAATGCGGGTTCTTGACTTCAGAGCCAGCCAAAGCAATGAGCCGTGTCAGATCATACTTTCCTGTTCGAAACAAGCGACCTATGAATACTATGTCCTGAACAGAGACAGTCCAAACTGTTTCACCTTTCATAATTGGTGTTAGATGATGTATCTGCACTCCGACGTTTCCTATAGGGTGCTTACCAATGAAACTGGAAAATTCTACATTTTTTACATTGGCGAAAATATTATCCGTAATCGTCCCATCGAGATTGAGAAATATTTTAGCATTACTAATTTTAGCCATAATATCCACACCCAGCTGGAAATCTTCCAGGTCATCCTTGAAAATAAATTGATAATCTGGCGCCAGTGGTGCAGAGTCAAATGTGGAGATATGAACTGCTTTGGGGGCTTGATTTGGGTCAGCGATTATACCATAAGGTCGCTGAATAATAGCAGCCCACAGACCGCTTTTTATAAGATTGTCGATTATTTCTTCCCGTGTTAAGCTGGATGCGTTACCTGTAGGAAATAGCTTATAATCAATCTGTTCGTCTGCTTTGACAATGTATTCTAATATGCGACGGCGTTCCCCACGACGAATGTTTACTATTTCCCCGCTGACTGGCGAAGTAAACACTATTTCAGGTTTATATTTATCGTAGAACAGAACATCGCCAGCTTTGACCCTCTCTCCCAGTTTTGCTTGTACTTTGGGTGTAATAAATTTGTAATCAGTGGGCTTGAGTGCATAGGTTTCTGTAAGTGGTAATTCTGTGATTTTTTTCTCTGGTTTACCCTTGAGATTGATATTTAACCCACGTTTTAGTTTAATTATCCTGGGCATATTTTAGCTTTTAGGTTTTGTCTGTAAAGTTATGATTTATTGTACTATTTTAAAATGTTATTTTTCCACTCTTAGACTAATATTCAATTTATAATTCTTAAAATCAATATGATATAAATTGCTGAAAATGGGAACAGCTTTCCTCCACTTAGACGGTGGGAATGGTCTCATTCTAGAAGTTATATTCCCGCAATTCAGACTCGTGGCTGGATACACCGAGGACCCTCTTTCAGATCAACTGACATTTAACCTAATACACTAATTACACAGGGAGGCGGGACGTGCCCCCCCCCACAAGCTTTATACGGTTGTGCTGCTCACTGCCACTGATCTCCGCTGGCCATAAATTTCTGTGCACAGACAAGTAAATGTATCGCTTATTATTCATAAAATGTTCACCGGCGCTGCTCCGGTCCACTGATTCGCCTTATGGATAGGTAACAAGTGCCATTAGTGCCACCGCTAACAGATCACTTCAAATTACTATAACGTGGCCATGAAAGCCACAGAGATCATTACATAAGTGAAATTGTTGTCACCGGTGGATGTGCGAAAACACTGCCATTTATTTCATAAATTAACACAAGAACCTCCCAGAGTAAGCATATTTTATGTATGTACATTACCAAATGAAACCAAGCTTTTACACTTCCCATCCAGAACAAATTCTTTAATTTGATTAAAAATTGGTTAATAAGATGAACCACCTGGTCCTCATTAAAACAGATGGCAGGCGCATTTTAATCCGGTATTCAGCCTGCATTTCTATTTAATAGAATATTACGCAGAAGCTACCGAACAAATGGAGCCAATGGCTAAAATGTGCATCTTTGATGATCACGTCCCAAGAGATGCCAGAACAATTATCATGATTGAAGTGATGCCAATTATAAGTACTGATGATACCGCCACTGTCAAGGAGAAGTTTTAAACAATCAAACAGAATTAGATTAACCACAGC
>JALWCU010000029.1 GCA_027015275.1 Bacteroidales bacterium
ACAATATGTCTGTACCAATACCGAACAACAGGATGCTTGCGCTCTACCACAAACAAAAGAGCACGGTTTATCTGACGGAAAAGACTCGTAGCAAAAAAATATGCAAACACAAAACCAATGATTCCCAAGGTAGTACGTCCCTTCGCTAATGTCTCCACGATGCGAATATAATCAAATGATTTCTGGGGAAAGAGATAGGAAAAAAGACCGACTATACGCGACAGGTCAAAAGGCAAGAATGATACTAAAACAAACACAACTATAAATATCGAAAAAAAAGACACCAACGAAATATATGACAGAGCAGCAGCATGATAGAAATAATTATACTTAAAAAAATCTCTCATAGACTTGACAAAAATTCCTTTATCCCTTTCCATTTTATTCAAAAATTCTTACCTTTATTTTATGTTTCACTAATGTAAAACTTTTCTGCGTTATGAAAATCATTTGTATTGGAAAAAATTATTTTGATCACGCTCTGGAAATGGGTGGTCTGCCTCCCAAAGAGCCTCTTTTCTTTCTCAAGCCAGAGACTGCATTGCTACGAAACAATGAACCATTCTACTATCCAGACTTCTCAAACGAAATCCATTACGAAGTGGAAATTGTGGTTAGAATCAGCAAAATGGGTAAACATATCGAGAAACGCTTTGCCCATCGCTATTACGAAGAAATAGGAATAGGTATTGATATGACTGCCAGGGATATACAGCGACTACACAAAGAGAAAGGCTGGCCTTGGGAAAAGGCAAAAGCTTTTGACCACTCGGCTCCCGTAGGTAACCGGTTCCTTCCTATCACAAAATTTGAAGATGTTCAGAATATCAATTTCCATCTCGAAAAAAACGGCGAAATCGTTCAGCAAGGCAACACCAAAGACATGATTTTCCCCATTGACGAACTCATATCTTATGTTTCTCAATTTATCACTCTCAAGACTGGGGACCTGATTTTCACTGGCACACCCGAAGGTGTAGGACCAATCAAAGTTGGTGATAGTTTGCAAGCATTCATCGAAGACGAATTGCTTCTTGACTTTGAAATAAAATAAATCTTAGCCCTTTACGAGCTATTCACACTAAAAAATAATTATTTCAGCACATTTTACTATCTTTTGGCTAAGTATTTTAAAACAGACACATGAAGAAACTTTTATTTTTCATTTTAATAATAAGTCCATTATTCCTTCATGCCCAGCAATTGCCAGCCGATGCGCGTGCACTTGCCCTGGGCGGCATAGGCCAGACAATTATCGCGCCCTCAGTAGCATATTACAACCAGGCAGCACTGGCACGCTTGCAGACACGGCTTAGTGCTTCTATTTTTTATAGGGGTCTGCTGGGCGTGCCTGGGCTCTCTGACCGCTCTTTTTCCATGGCATACAAGCCATGGAAAAATTCAGCCATTGGGCTGGATTACCACTTCACTGGAATTGATGTGTATAGCAGTCAGAGAGCTGGCATTGCCTACGGCATGCGTGCTGCCCGTGGCCTGTACCTGGGCGCTCAAGTAAATTTGCATATCATTCACCAGCCGGCTTATTATGGCAACAGGTACACAGCATCTGCCGAAATCTCTGCACTTTACACCCCCACAGAAAACTTGGTCATTGCCACACACCTATTCAATGTATGGTACGGCCTGGTGGACAAGTCATTACCTGCCATTGCACAAATAGCCATTGGATATAATTTTTCGAAAAAAGCATTCTTCACAGCCGAAGTAGAAAAACAGATAAACCAGCCTGTTGCATGGCGTTGGGGCGCCAGCTACCTACCCATTAAAAACTTGCACATTGACATAGGCGGCTATCTGCTCGATAATAT
>JALWCU010000030.1 GCA_027015275.1 Bacteroidales bacterium
GGGTGGAAACCCGAGAAGAAATATCCACCAAAAATAAAATTCCGTAGGAATGACCGTTTTTTACTTCGTTAAATTGCGTTGCATTACCATACAACGCTAACAATAGGTCGTCCCTACGGGACATAACGGTTGAGGTTTATTAATCTTAGCCTTGCATTTCCATACAAGGCTACGTAAGGTTCAAGCCTAACGGCTTTTTTAGACCAATTTATATTGATCAATAGTATAAGACTTTAAAGTCATATTTCATTAACTCTTTCAGAGTGATTGTTAAATTACTTTTACTTACATTTTACTGGATTGTAGAACAATTTTGATAATTAAAAATCATGTAAATATTGTGGCTCTGAGCTGTAGTGGATTTTTGTTGAGAGTTGGCAAGTGTTTTTTTGTCAAAAAAGAAGGAAATTATGAAAAAAAGTCATTGACATTCAATGTTTTTTTTTTATACTTTTTGTAGAAATAGAGCATTACTGTCCCACCTTCGGATACTAGTGTTTTTATTTTTTCGAATTGTTTAAATATAGTGCGATGCGCAATAAGCTTTTGTTTTTGGTAGTTATCTACCTTTTATTAGCTGCTGATGTGTTAGCTCAGGGCTATGGCGGCATGACACGCAGTACAACGGCTCATGCAGGAGGTAAGATTGATTTTGCTTTTTCCAATTCGTTTGTCATACGCCAGTCAGTGGGTCAGGCAAGTGTTACTGGTACTTTTGAACAGGGTAAATATGCTATTTCCCAGGGATTTATAATGCCATTGTTCTTGTCCAAAACCCAACCTTTGTCTAAGGAACTGACGAAGCTAAATGCTAATGTTTATCCCAACCCATTTAGCAATGATGTTTTTGTAGTGATACAGGACAAGCTGCAAGGTTATGCAATTGTGAAAATTTATAGTTCAACATCCAGGCTTGTTTTTGAGCAAAGGACACAAGAGCAGAAAATTGATATTAATATAAGTTCTTTGCATTTATTTTCTATTTAATTGTGTAGGATCTCAAACCCGGACATAAATATTATGTAAATGCTTTTGCTAAAAATTCTGAAGGCATTGGCTATGGTAAAGAGAGTTTTTTTGTTACTCGGGTTGATTTGCCAACGGTCATTACAGCTGCTCCATGTGATTTTACTAACAGTTCGGCAAGATTGGGCGGAGATGTAACAAATGATGGGGGATTTGAAGTTACGGAAAGAGGTATTTACTGGGGCAATGTACCAGATGTGGCCACAAATGGAATGAAAGTTCAGATAGGCTCTGGCACTGGGAATTTTTCAAAAGTTATGACAAAGTTGCATCTGGGGGATGTTTATTATGTTCGTGCTTATGCAAAAAATATTCGGGGTACAGCCATGGGAAAAGAATTAATCTTTTCTCTAAAATCTATTCCTCCGGTAGTTTCTACAACACATCCTTATGCTGAAGGTCCACACAAGGCCTCTGTCGGTGGGAATGTAAGCTATAATGGTGGCTCAAACGTAACCGAACGTGGAATTTATTTTGGTACAAGCTCAGACCCACAGAATACAGGAACAAAAATAACCATTGGAAACGGAACGGGAACCTTTAGTACAGAACTTACTGAACTAAAGGCAAATACTAGGTATTATGTCCAAGCTTATGCAATTAATTCGATAGGTACAAGCTATGGAGTTGTTGATACTTTTCGCACTACTGGTAATGAACTACAAATAAGTTTTATGAACTGAAAGACCT
Organism: Bacteroidales bacterium; assembly: GCA_027015275.1. Taxonomy (GTDB): domain Bacteria; phylum Bacteroidota; class Bacteroidia; order Bacteroidales; family S143-33; genus S143-33. The sequence goes on from JALWCU010000030.1 coordinate 1,717, forward strand.
GACGCGCTCAAGCGTTGTATTAGTAGCAGTGGTTACTCCGAATCTTCTGGAGACAACTGTTAGTTTCGATTATGGTACAACAGATGCTTACGGTAATACAGCTACAG
>JALWCU010000031.1 GCA_027015275.1 Bacteroidales bacterium
TATTATCAAAGCCTTAAGCTATATAATTCACTCACAGTACATCATCCATAACGATACAATTATTCTAAAACAATTAAATAAATAAAGTATGAAACGTTTTGTGTTTTTTATCTATCTATTCTTTACGTTCTATGCTGTTGCTGGACAGAGCAATAGTCCAACTACTATTTCACAAATAGTGGGACAGCTGGAGCAAAAATTCAATGTAGCGATAACGTATGACGCAGACATCAACATTCCTGTTAGAGCGCATACAGCAGATAGAATTTTATCTCAGCGCTCTGTTGATCGTGCACTAAATGTACTATCGAGAGCCACTGGCACTGAATACAAGAAATTAAGAGCAGATTATTATGTTATATCCAATTCCGGTACTAAATCTGCACGACATGGGCAGAAAATAGCTGGTGGCATCGTAGCTCAAAAAAGAGAAATCAAAGGTCAAGTCTTTGATAATGAGAATAATCCCCTGCCAGGTGCTGTAGTAGCAGAAAAGGGGACTAACAATGCTGTGATAACAGATTTGAACGGTAAATTCGTAATTGATGTGTCACCTAATGCCAAAACGATAGTAGTCAGCTTTGTAGGATATAAAACGCAGGAGGTTCCTCTGGAAGTAGGGAAAAATTATTATAATATATACATGAAACAACAAAATGTCCAGTTAGAGGCAGTCGTTGTTTCTGGTGTTGCAGCTGAGACACCCCGCAAAAAATTAACTATTACTGTTAACCACTTAGATGCAAATCAGGTTAATGAGGTACCAGCCAGTTCAGCCGCTACAGCTCTGGAAGGTAAAATCCCAGGTGTGATAGTTACCCAAGCATCTGGCGAGCCAGGTACTGGTGCTGCTATCAGAATGCGTGGTGCTATATCAATGCTTGGGCGTAATAGACCTCTGATAATTGTCGATGGCATCATGGTTCAGACATCGCTTGCAGACATTAACGTTGATGATATCGAGAGTATTGAGGTTGTTAAAGGCGCTGCTGCATCTGCTCTATATGGCTCTCGTGCTGCTGGCGGAGTTATTGTCATTACCACAAAACGTGGAAAATACATAAAAAATAGCTACCAGGTTACTGTGCGCAACGAAATTGGTAATACTTCCTTAATCAAATATGTGCAAATGGCAACCCACCATCCTTATGTATTGGCCGATGATTGGCAAAATTATTCTTATACCAAATATGCAGGTGTCATATATGACGATAACGGATGGCCAATAAGTGGAAGCCGAGTACTGACCGATTCAGCTTATGCTGACCAGCCTTATGCCCGTGTCTTTAACCAACAAAAGCTGTTTTTCCAAAAAGGTATTTATTACACAAACTATGCTAGCGTAGCTTCCAAATCAAAAGCTACAAATTTATTTTTATCATTCGAAAATCATCATAATCAAGGCATTATTTTCCACACAAAAGGTTTCACACGCCGTAATTTCAGGTTTAACGCAGATACACGAATTGGTAAATTCCTTAAGCTCTCTACATCAAACCTGGTAATCAACACAATATCAGATAGGCCTGGTTCTAACAGTAGTTTTTTTGATTTGCTATTCATAAATCCGGATGTTGACCTAACTGTACCCAACGCAGATGGCACGCCATATAAAATTCTACCAGACCCATGGAGTATTGAGGAGAATCCCCTATATCCATTGTACTATAGGCAGCGAAGACGAACAAAAAACTCATTCCTCAGCGACTTCAATGCCACTTTCACACCGGTTTCATGGTTAAAGTTAGAAGCAAAATATACTTTCGAAAAGCTCAATATAGCATACCACACATATACTCCGATGGGTTATCTTTACGGAGGTGGTGCTAATATTAATGGCAGCCTATACAAAGAATATTATCAGGCAACTAACCAGACTTTTCAGACTACAGCAACATTCAGAAATACTTTCGGTGGCTTTCATGTGAACTCTAAGCTAAGCTATATGTACGAAAGTTCTGATTATTTTGATTTCTCGGTAACTGGCAAAGACTTTATTGTACCGAATATTCCTCAGCTGGATAACACAGACCCCACGCAGTCATTGTTAAATTCATACCAAGGAGCTATCAGAGCAATAGATTTCTTTGCTATTACTGACTTTGACTACAAGAGTAAATATTTATTCTCTGGACTTTTCCGCCGTGACGGTTCTTCACTATTTGGGGCTAACCAACGGTGGCACAATTATTACAGAATAGCAGCTGCATATAGAATAACACAAGATTTTGATATACCTGGCGTTCAGGAACTTAAAATCCGTGCTGCTTATGGTACTTCTGGTCTAAGACCTGGTTTCTCTTGGCAGTATGAAACATGGGCTATTGTCAATGGCAATATACAAAAACAAAATCTTGGCAATAAAAACCTTAAACCTGCTGAAGCCAGGGAATTAGAACTGGCTATTAATGCCGATTTCCTCAAGAGATTCGAATTTTACGGTAGCTATTCCATAACAAATACAATAGGCGCTTTTGCTTTGGCTCCATTGGCTAGTTATACTGGATATTCCTATCAATGGCGTAATGTAGGAGATTTACACTCTAAAGCGTGGGAGTTTTCATTGGGCTGGCAAGCTATCAAGTCTAAGCACACTAATCTGCACATGCAGATAAACTTCGACAGAATACGCCAGTCAGTTGCAAGTTTGAATATTCCCCCATATTCTACAGGCCCACTTAATGCATATTATATAGAGGCAGGACAGCCATTTGGTATTCTATATGGATATACTTGGGTGAGGTCTCTCGATCAGATGAAGAAACAGCTACCTCCTGGTCGTACTATTAATGATTATACAGTTAACAGTGACGGATATGTTATCCTAAAAGGAACAGAGGGCTCACGAAATGAACGAGCTATATTGTATGATGCTAATAATGATGGCACTCCGGATAAAGTTGTTATAGGTAATGCAAACCCAAACTTCAACCTGACATATTCTGTTAATCTCAAACTCTACAAATTTAATTTCTATGTACTTCTTGACTGGAAAAACGGTGGGGATGTTTATAACTATACCCACCAGTATACATTCCGTGATGGACGTGCCAAAGAATTCGACCAATATGGCAAACCAGACGACCAGAAAAAATCGATTTACTATTACTCATGGTTTTACCAAAACTCTATAAACTCATACTTTGTCGAAGATGGCTCTTATCTGAAAATCCGTGAACTATCAGTTTACTATGATTTTAACCCCAGATTATTTGGTGGTTTTGTCAAAGCTGTTCGCATTGGACTGGTTGGACGTAATGTTTATACATTTACCAAATATTCAGGCTATGACCCAGAAGTTGCTTATTCAGGCGACTTAACTACGTTTGCATTTGATTATTTTACTTATCCAAATTTCCGTACTGTTACAGCTTCTATTCAAGTTAAATTCTAAAAATCATTACCAATGAAAAAGATTCTAAAAATATCAATACTCTTATTAATTCCGGTTAGTATTCTCTTTTCTTCTTGCTTTAAACAGTTAGAAGTAAAAAATCTTAATGAACCGGATATATACGATGTTCTCGGCTCGCCCGAAGCTGTGTATCAATTAGCTGCCAGTCTGTTCTACAACTGGTATATTGATGTACAGACACATAGCTGGTCGCCTCTGATGTCTATGATGACAATGGCTGATCAAGGAACAAGCTCATGGTTAAATAGTGGAATGTATGACCTATCATCCGAACCTCGACAGGCTTTCGACAATACCGAAACATATAGATATGCTCATATCTTTGAACATTACTGGGCACACATGTATCGTGTTCTTAATCAAGCTAATGACATACTTCGTGTACTCCACAATGGCATGGAAATAGGTGATATCGGCGAAAACGGGCAGGGAAAAGATACAAAAATGGTCGAGGCTTTCTCTTATTTTATTCAGGGCTTATCCCTCGGCTATTTGGGACTTGTATATGACAAAGCCTTCGTAATAACAGAATATACAGATCCAGGTACTGCTAAACCATTACCTTATACCCAGGTCATTGATTCCGCGCTGGTTTCTTTGAACAAGTGTATTGAGATTGCCAGCCAGTCATCATTTACTATCCCTGACGATTGGATTAATGGAAAGACCTACACAAATAATGATTTGGTTAAGTTAGCATATTCTTATATGGCTCGATTCTTGGTTTATGAACCCCGGAATGCACAGCAAAACGAGCAGACCGACTGGTCTTTAGTGCTTGATTATGCTAATCATGGCATCACCCAAGATTTTGAAATATTTTTGGATAATGTCCGTTGGAAAAACTGGGTATTTCACTATACATACGAACGGGATGACTGGGTTAGAGTCGATGCCCGTATTATTCACATGATGGATACATCTTATCCTTGGCATCTCGATAGTCCTAACGACCCGGGTGTGGCACATTCAATCGATGCACGTTTGGGAACGGACTTTGTACACGTTAATACATGTCCGTTTAAGCCAGAACGTGGCTATTATCATTATTCATTTTATCTTTACAAAAGAATACCTTATACCTTCTCAAATGCAGATTGGTTTCCAGAGTTTTATGTTAATGAACTTAATCTAATTAAAGCCGAAGCTTACGTCCATTTGGGTGACTTGCAAAGCGCTATTAATATTGTTAATCAGAGCTCACGCGTAACACGTGGACATCTGCCTCCTTTGCCAAGCGATGCCACTGCTGACCAAATACTTAAAGCTATATTCTACGAACGGGATATTGAACTGTTTGTAGCTGGCTTTGGTACAGATTTCTTTGATATGCGTCGTAGAGATATGCTCCAGAAGGGCACATTGCTTAATTTCCCGATACCTGCTCGTGAGTTGGATATAATGGGTATGCCTTTATATACATTCGGTGGCGTTGAGAATGCCGACGGTATTAATACTTCTAATGGTGGCTGGTTCCCAAGCAACAGCAAATAGTATAAATAGTTGATAGGAAAATATCAAAAACACAATGATATGTTACGAAAAATCACGATTCTTTTTTTTGCAGCTTTGATGGGTAGTATGAGCCTATCATATAGCTGTACAATCGCCGTAGTATCAGGTAAATACACAAAAGATGGACGTCCTCTGCTCTGGAAAAATCGTGATACTTGGGCAGTGAACAATAAAATAATGTTCTTCCACGGTGAGAAATACGATTACATGGGACTTGTAAACTCTTTGGACAAGCATGGCAAAAGCATTTGGATAGGCGTAAATAGTGCTGGTTTTGCTATCATGAACTCAGCTTCGTATAACCTTAATTTGGGCGATACGGTGAAGCAGAGCGGTCTAGAAGGACACCTTATGAAAAAGGCTTTAGAGACCTGCGCTACTGTCCAGGACTTTGAAAAATTATTACAGAGTCTGCCCAAGCCCACAAGATTGGAAGCTAATTTCGGCGTTATTGATGCTCAGGGCGGTGCAGCGATGTTTGAACTTGGAAATTGGAAATACGTAAAATTTGATGCTAATGACCCTACTGTAGCGCCTTTTGGATATATTATCCGGGGAAATTATTCTTTTACAGGTAGTTTTGGACCAGAAAGCAGTGGCTATATTCGT
>JALWCU010000032.1 GCA_027015275.1 Bacteroidales bacterium
TTTATCCGCCTAACGATTGCGTCAGCGGCACGGCGTGTTTACCCAAAAGCACTGTTGGCGACGCTACTCCGCCTTCAAACCGCCTACGTTGCCCCACGGCGTAGCCGTGTCCGCTGAACGCTGGGTTAGGAGACAATGATTAATGCCTTGACCCCAAGATCACGTTTTGGCATCCTGGAGCATCCACCTGATAAATCGCACCACCAACCGGATGATATGATACTAACTTAAACCCCATGGCATCAAAGACATCCTGTAGTGTAGGATTACGAATAGGATGGATCCACACCAAATCCACACGATATTGATGCAAAACCACACACATGCCCCACAATCCATCCTCAAATAGATCAATGGCATTATCACGAATCTGAATTTTTTCAAAAAAATCACCCGTCCACTCGTGACCTTGCACTACTAAAGGAACTTGAAAATCAGTTAAGGCTGGTACCCACTCATTATAGAAGTCGCCACCCCACCCTCTAGGCATGGGCAAGGCTATCATTCTATAAGACGAATGCTGCGCAGCCCGTGTCAACTTGCGGAGCAGGTCAATATCCGCAGAAGAAATTCCATCCATTCTGAGAGTCGCAAGGAAAGCAATAGAAAACAAAGATAAAGCCACCCACCCTATGACAAAAAACTTTGCTTTTTGAGAGAAGTTGCTACTGATTTCCTCTAGTCCCGATTGCGCCAGCCACGCGATTAAAGGGGAGCTATACCTAAGGGGAGCACGTGGGGTAACAATAAACGCTAGGATTACCCCCCCTGCTAAAAGTACTCCCAATCGACGCGAGCGGGATGAGAATACACCCACGACTACAAAAAAAGGCAAGACATATAAAAACAAAGGCGCATGGGGCCAAAAAGGTATTTGTGAGAGGAAAATGCTATACCAACTTTTATGCCCTGTAGACAGAGCAGATGTTAAAGGGGAAACCCCATAACGTTTTATTACCACTCCCCACCAAGGAAACGCTACAACAAAAGCAACAGCAAGAAGAAAAACATTCTGGCTTATATTCCACCGAGTGCTTCCGCGCTGGACGCTAATATAGAGAAAGATAATCTCAAGCGCGACAAAAAGAGCAAATGCTGTTCCGCTGTGTGATAATAGGGTTGCGCCAAACAACGTCCCCCCTATGAGCAAATCCCGCCAATTAGTGCTTTGGCTCCATCGCACCACAAACAACACGGACATCAAAGCAAAGAGATATCCCAACGAGCGAGTGAGTCCCCCACCATACATCATCCACACGTATGCCGGGAAATTTGTCACAAAAAACAGTGTGGAACCCACTGCAAAGTTTGCTCGGTGAAAAATTTCTTTAGATAATAAGAAAAACACTATTGTTTGAAGTAGAGTAAATATTGCAGGCAACCACCTAAAAAGAGAGAGCAAAGGAATTTTCGCAATTTTCGTTAAAGAGGCAGCGAGATAAAAACCCAAGGGTGGATATGCAAAAGGGAAAGATTGCCCATTGTAAACAACATATAGCGGTTCTCGGGGCCAGGAACGCAAAAGAGCACGAGTCATCACGTAAAATAACCCTCCATCACCTAACACCTTGCCCGTAACCAGAGGATGATACAAGTACAAAACAATCGCAACAACCCAAACGAGAGAAAAATACAATCCTGGTTTCGCATCCATCTTTGACATCTTCAACGCGTCTCCTAACGATGGCGTCAGCGGCACGGCGTGTTTACTCAAAAGCACCGTCGGCGACGCTACCTCGCCTCCAAACCGCCTACGTTGCCCCACGGCGTAGCCGTGTCCGCTGCACGCTGGGTTAGCCACCA
>JALWCU010000033.1 GCA_027015275.1 Bacteroidales bacterium
CAATTTAAATTAGGAAAAGACAGGAAGCTGTATGTGCACCGTCTTCCGCATCCTGAGGGTGAAGAGGTAGAATTTGACAAGGTTTACCTTATTGATGACGGTGAGCAAGTAGAGGTGGGGCAGCCTGTTGTAGAAGGCGCCAAGGTAAAAGCTAAAGTCCTTCGTCATCTCAAGGGGGACAAAGTGTTAGTATTCAAGAAGAAAAGACGTAAGGGCTATCAAAAGCTCAATGGACATCGTCAGCAGTTCACTCAGATCCTCGTGGAGGATATTATACGCTAAATTTTTAAATTGATTAACCAAAAATTTTATTCAAATGGCACATAAAAAAGGTCAAGGTTCATCCAGAAACGGTCGTGACTCAGAAGGTAAGCGACTTGGAGTCAAGAAATTCGGTGGACAATTTGTAAAAGCTGGAAATATAATAGTACGTCAGAGAGGTACAAAGCATCATCCTGACAAAAACGTAGGAATGGGCAAAGATTTTACTTTGTTTGCCCTTATTGATGGCTATGTTTTCTTCGAAAAGAAAAGAAATGACAGATCTTATGTTTCTGTTTTGACTAAGGAAGAATACGAAAAAGCCTTAGCAACAAAGAAGGAACGTGCTCAGAAACGTAGAGCCCGCAATTTAGAGGCATCTAAGCAATAACATTTTTTTGCTTTGTGGTGAGAAGGAAGTGTAGATTGTTCTGCACTTCCTTTTTTTGTGCATAAATCTGAGAAAAATATTATTCTTAATGACTTAATTATTAACTTTGACTGTGTAAAAAATAATAACAAAACTATGTTACAGACAAGATTTATCGTTGAAAATCCAGACTTTGTAGTCCAGAGGCTAAAAATCAAAAATTTTGATGCTAGTTCTTTAGTACAAAAGATTGTCGAACTGGACAAAGAAAAAAGAAACTTACAGAAGCAGATAGAGAGCTTGAAAGCAGAGCAAAATGCCTTGGCCAGACAAATAGGGCAGCTTTTCAAACAAGGCAAAAGAAATGAGGCTGAGCAAGCCAGAGAGCAATCGTCGGCCTTGAAAGAGCAGATAAAAGTACTAGAAAAGAAGTTTGAACCTATTGATAGTCAGCTTTTTGAACTTGTGGTACAGTTGCCTAATCTGCCGCACAAGGATGTTCCTCCTGGCCGTGATAGTTCTGAAAATATTGTTGTGCGTCAGGGTGGGCAGAAGCCTGAGTTTGACTTTGAAGCATTGCCACATTGGGAGCTCGCCGCTAAATATGATATTATTGACTTTGAGCTCGGAGTAAAGTTGACTGGTTCGGGTTTTCCTGTATTCAAGGGCAAGGGAGCGATTTTGCAGCGCGCACTTATAAGCTATTTTTTGGACAAAGCGCGCGAGCAAGGTTACATGGAGTATGTGCCGCCTTTTATGGTTAATGAAGCAACGGCATTTGGAACAGGACAGCTGCCCGATAAGGAAGGCCAAATGTACCGCACTACACTGGATAATTTTTTCTTAATACCAACGGCAGAAGTACCTTTGACCAATATTTACCGTGATATATTGCTTGATGAGGATGATTTGCCTGTTAAGTTGACAGCATATACTCCGTGCTTTCGTCGTGAGGCTGGTTCCTATGGCAAGGATGTGCGCGGACTCAACAGGGTTCATCAGTTTGATAAGATAGAGATTGTACAGATTGCGCATCCAGACAAATCTTATGAGACCTTGGATACGATGGTGAAATACGTTGAAAGCTTAGTTGAGAGCTTAGAATTGTCATATCGTATTGTTCGTTTGTGTGGCGGTGATCTGAGTTTCACTTCGGCAATTAC
>JALWCU010000034.1 GCA_027015275.1 Bacteroidales bacterium
GAATTTGTTTCTCTGGGCAAAGTGAATGTTAATGATCCGAATGAAGAATTTTCTATGAGCACACTGGGAGCTAACATGGCAATACACATTAATGCAGTTAGTCGCAAACACAGAGACGTTACACAGGAAATTTTTGCAAACCTTTGGAGCGGTTATTCACCAAAAGAACTGAACATAGGTTATGTGACAAATGGCGTGCATTTCCAGACATGGGCTAATAATTATTGGAAAAGTCTTATTGACAAGCACTTTAGCATCCCAAGCGATAAGCTTTTACACAACAAAGAAGTGTGGTACAAAGTATATTCAATTCCAAGCGAGCAGATATGGGAGTCAAGAAAAAAAATACGCAAAGAACTAATAGACTATATCCATTCAAGAATCACGAAACGTTGCCGTCATCACAAAGATCCGCACCAAATAATAGCCATAGAAAATAATCTTACATCCGAAAGCTTGCTAATTGGCTTTGCCCGTCGCTTTGCTACTTACAAACGTGGACACTTGTTGTTTATGGACCCAGAGCGACTCAATCTCCTGATAAACAACGAGGAGCGCCCTGTCAGAATACTTATTGCTGGCAAGGCTCACCCAGCAGACAAGGCAGGTCAAGATATTATCAAACTAATCGTAGAGTATTCTAAACGCCCCGAATTCATGGGCAAGATAATTTTCCTCGAAGATTATGATATAGACCTTGCCCGACGGCTGATTTCAGGAGTTGATATTTGGCTTAATACGCCGACACGGCCTCTGGAAGCCTCTGGTACGAGTGGTATGAAAGCTGCTATGAATGGAGTGCTTAATTTCAGTGTTCTGGATGGTTGGTGGATAGAAGGCTACAGAGAAGGCGCTGGCTGGGCACTCCCAGAAGAAAAAATCTATGACAACCAGACTTATCAAGACCAGCTCGATGCAGAGATGCTTTACGAGACTCTGGAAGAAAAAATTATACCTCTGTTCTATGACCTGGACGAAAACGGCATTCCGCAGAAATGGATAGATGCCATTAAAAAGAATATTGCCGAAATTGCTCACAGATTCACAACAGCACGAATGCTTGATCAGTATTTTGATAAATTCTATATCCCAATGCACTCACGCTGCAAGATACTGAGGGAAAATGAATTTAGCAAACTACATAAACTATCTGCATGGAAACACAAAATAGCTAATTATTGGGATGAGATAAAACCAGTAGAAATAGTATTCCCTCAAGACCAGCAGAATGCCCTGCGTCTGGGCGAGACTTTTAAAATCAAAGTTGTACTGGATGTAGGAATCTTAGACCCAAAAAGCATAGGCGTTGAACTGGTTATTGCAGAGTCAGGGCAATTCGTAGGTAGTCTGGAATTTAATGTTGTAGAAAGTGAAGATAAATTTGCAACTTATGAACTAAAAAATAAAATTACAAAGGCAGGAATACTTAGCTTCGGAATACGAGTATTTCCAAAGCATGAATTACTGGCTCACAGACAAGACTTTGCATACGTAAAATGGATTTAAAAGTACAAAACATACCAATAAAAAAAGAAACGACTATGTCATATCTGAAATTTGACCGAAATCAATTAGTTAATCTGAAATATTCTTTGTCATTAGAATTTATTCGTTCCAATCGTGCAGGTTCGTTTGCTTATACCACATTGCCGTACTGCAATACACGGAAATATCATGGCTTGCTGGTAGTTCCACTGTGGGACCTGGATGGAGAGTGGCATGTTCTGCTTTCGGGATTGGACGAGACCATTATCCAACGAGAAAAAGAGTTTCATTTTGCTCTGCG
>JALWCU010000035.1 GCA_027015275.1 Bacteroidales bacterium
CTATTGACTTATTGCTCATAAAAGCAATATAATTCTTACGCTTTAGTTTTTTATATTTTATTTGTATAATAGAGGAGGAGCCATGGAGTGCAAACCAGTCACCATCTCAGATATATTTGCAGCTCTTGCCCAGCCAAATAGAATCAAGATCCTGGAAATTCTAAAGGATGGTGAGATGTGTTCATGTGATATATGGAAAAAGATTGGAGACCAATCAAACGTAAGCAGGCATCTTGGGGTCTTACGTAAGGCCGGGCTTGTAATATCCAGAAAAGATGGTGTTAGAAGTTACTACTCCATAAGGAATTCCAAAGTATTTGATCTAATAGAATTAGCCGGTCAGATATTGAAAGAAAACGAAGAAATATGAAAAAGACACTGATTTTGTTTATTGTTTTTCTATTTACAGGCATTGTCAGGGCAAAAACAGTTAAACAAAAAAATTCCTTAAAATCATTATGTGACAGCTCACAGGACCTGAGTCCAATAATAAAGCCCTGGTTAAAAAATAATTATAAAATAAGAAAATTAGAAAAATTTTTAGTTAATCCATCCTGTACTCTTGATAAACCAAAGATCATCAGGACCCTGAATAATCTTGAAAAAAAAGGATGCAGGGTGCTTGTGGATATTGCATCCAGGCGTATGGACTGGATGAATATAATTATAGATAGATATAGCGGTCTTCACCCCTGTCCAGAACTAAAGGATGCAGTATATGCTGTTTTAGGAAGAAGCGATACTACCCCTGAGGTGGCAAAAAAAATAATTCAGCTGATCACCATACGTAAAGACCCTACAGCCAGTAAGTACTTGATACAATGGGTAAATAAAGGACCATTAAATGTGAAAATTGCAGCGATAGAGGCAATAAAGGCGGCTGATATAAAAAAACTCTATCAACCACTTGTTGATCTCTATCAAAAACTGAGCCAACAAAAGGACAGTCCTGTAAAATTAAGGCATGCAATACTAAAAACCCTGTTTAAATTAGACATGGACAGCACCCTGCCTTTACTGATTGCTGTTACAACAAAGGGCACTGACCAGGACCTTGCATGTAAGCTCATGGCCAGAGTACCAAAGGCATCCACAACAAGAATAGCCCTCGCAATGAAAATGATTTCAGATCCGCAACAATTGAACAATCTGGGTAGTTGTATGATGAAAATAGGGCCTGCTGCAACTGATGCTGTACTGAGCCTTTTTGATGTAAACAAACCCCTGGTTAGAACCTTTGTAGTGGATTTTTTAAGCAGGTGGAAGACAAAGGATGCAAAGGAATTTTTAAGTGGAAGATATGCAAGTGCATCTGCCAGGGATAGGGCTGACATTGCCAGAATTTTAGCCCACTATGGGGATAAAGACAAAAAGGTCTACGATATTATCGTGGCCTCTTTGCGCGATATAGCTCCACAGGTTAGACTAAGTGCTTTAAAGGCAGTTGCTGATACTAATTACACAAAGGTCTGTCCATATATTGTGGATTTAGCTGAAAACGATAGAAAATCTGAGGTTAAGAAGGCAGCGATACATACTGCCTGGTGTATTGGGTGCTATAAAATACAGGCTGCACTTCAAAGGCTTATTCAATACGATGTCCCAATGGTAAGAATAGAGGCCTTAAAGGCCCTCTCTTTAATGAAGGAGTCCGGAAAATTGTCGCCTTTATATGATCTGTTAGATGCAGGTAATAGCGACGTTGCCCAGGCTGCATTTAATGCCCTCTATGTCCTGACCTATAAGAATCCTAAAAAACATAAGGTGTCTTCGCTGGATAGGCAC
>JALWCU010000036.1 GCA_027015275.1 Bacteroidales bacterium
ATCTAAATATTTTGTATTGCTATACTGTATAACCTTGTCTTTGAGATATCCTGAAGAGAAATAGAGCATGCCGATTGCTGGTATAGTAAAAATTATTAAAAGCTTTAATTTAAGGTTTTTAATAAATTCTTTCATCTATAACTTCTATGCCCTAAGCGTTATTAAATTCCAGCTACACTTCTTACCAGCCATCATCGGTACCACATCACCATATAATAATGGTATATCCATATCCCCTTTCTCTAATACTACTTGTTTTTTAGTTGGAGTTATATTGTAGATTTTTTGGGCATTAGTACTTACAAAATTTTGCAGATTATCTAGTGAATTATGTTTTTCAAAAAGTTCGGTAAGTAAAGGTAGAGCTATCGGGGCGGTAAATATACCTGCGGCACACCCGGGAGCCTCTTTTGTGTGTTTTGGATGAGGGGCAGAATCGGAGCCGAACATTACTTTGGGATGGGCCGACAGCGCTACTCTCAAAAGAGCCTCTCTGTCTTCGGGGCGTTTGGCTATAGGTTTGCAGAACAGATGAGGTTTGAGCATACCGCCGGCTACATCATCGAGGGTAATCATCAGGTGGTGTAATGTGATAGTGGCATAGAGGTTCTCATACTTCTCAAGTGCTTCTACACTTTTTGCCGTAGTGATATGCTCCATAATGATTTTTAGGTTTGGAAATGCAGTAGCAAGTTTCTCATATATCGGGATGAACTCAGCCTCTCTGTCCATCACAAAGCCGTTGCTTTCTCCGTGAATACATAGAGGAATACCCAATTCACTCATGGTATCAAGTATAGGTTTCAACTCATCGATATCAAAGCCCTCTACTCCACTTTCACTGTTTGTGGTAATTCCAGCTGGATACAGCTTAATGGCTGTCAAATCGTCTCTGATACTCTTTAAAAAGTCATAGTCGTAATCTGTTTTGAAAAACAGAGTCATATATGGTTCAAATACCTCATCACCTATTGCATTGTATATTCTGTCACGATAACTGATTAACATATCTTTGTCGGTAACAGGCGGTATCAAATTGGGCATAATGATTGCACCGCTGAAGTATTTGGCACTCAAAGGTGCTACACTATCAAGCATCTCACCGTCTCTCAGATGCAGGTGCATATCCAATGGGCTTTCTATAATTATCTCTTTTGCCATTCAAAGTCCTTCACTATAAAGTATAGATTACTATCTTTCCCTTTCGGGATTAGCCAATATTTGATATTTATATCAGATTTTACCCTCTTATATGGAGCTTTACAACCTTTATGACGGTATTTTACCAAAGGATAATCTATTCCACCTTCAAAAAGCTGGTTGCATCTAAGTATTCTGACAGTAGACTTGATAGTTGCGGTAGTTGGGTCAGTAGTCTCAAACAGCCACTTCGCATACTCTGAGCAGGTAGGGTAATATCTACAGCTTTTAGGCAGCATTGCCGATATAAATTGATATCCCGATATTGCTACGCTGTAAAATTGTTTAAATTTCAAAATAAGCCTTTCTATTCCGGTTATTGGAAATATAGCAAATTATGCCAATATGCTAATTGAGATCTCTTAGTGGTTTTGCATTTGAGTTTACTCTGATTTTGTGTTCCATATCTACCCTCCGTAACGGTAAGTCGGTAAATGAGGCTATCGTTCCCTCTCTTACATTTGATGGTGGTGATTTGTATATCTTGAAGCCGTTCAGATACATGCCCATTCTAACGGGTGTAGCACTGGAGTATGTAGTGATGACGGTATGCTCTTTGGATATCGCTTTGATATCGGT
>JALWCU010000037.1 GCA_027015275.1 Bacteroidales bacterium
CCGTTTACGATGCGGTTGGTGTCGGACGATGAGTTTGATGCGATGTTATCGGTCTGACGTCGTTAAGCCGTCTGACCGAATGCAACAATAAGGAACTACAGGCGGGAGACTGTAACGGATCGGTCGGACGTCGTGAAGCCGTCCAGACCGAGAAACGAGAAAAAAGGAATAAAATGTATGTATTGAATGCAGACATAAGGATTGGGAAATATAGGTTTAAGCAAGTTACAAATGTAGAGATAGAGCGCACGAGCAGACTGTTAGTTGACACTGCCAGGATAGAGATGCCACTGAGCTTTACTCTGGAAAATAAGCAGCGATTGACAACAGAGAAAGCAATTAAACGTGGCGATAAGGTTCTGGTGCAGCTTGGATATGACGGGGATTTGCAGAGTGAGTTCTCTGGGTATGTAACGAATGTGAAAGCAGCCAGAGATAAGACAATAATAGAATGCGAAGACAATGGATTTCTAATGAGAAAAAGCATTGATAATAAAGCTTTTGGCAAGACGACACTAAAAGAGATTTTACGGTATGTGGCTGGTCAGTGCGGCGTTCTGCTGAGCGGCGAGATAGCAGATGTGAATTTTGAGAAGTTTGTGCTAAGGAATGTAACCGGGCTAAAGGTTTTGAATAAGCTTAAAGATGATTACGGACTGACTGCGTTCTTTGACTATGACGGAAAACTTTATGTTGGGCTGGCTTATACCTACAAGACTGGGGAGATTACTTATGATTTGCAAAAGAATGTGATAAGGTCAGACCTTGAATTTAAGGATGCTGACGACACAAAGATAAAGATACATGCAATAAGCATTCTCAGAGATAACACACGGTTGGAGATTGAACTTGGCGACAATGACGGAGAGCTCAGGACATTGTATTTCTATAATATTACGAGCCAGTCAGAGCTAAAGAAACTGGCAGAGCAGGAAATGGATAGATTGAAATATACAGGTTATCGTGGCAGTTTGACAGCGTTTGGTTTGCCTGTAGTGAAGTTTGGGATGACAGCGACTATCAAGGATAGCAATTATCCGCAGCGTGAAGGAAAGTATTATGTAGAATCGGTTAAGGTCAGATTTGGGCAAAATGGATTTCGCAGGGTTGTGGAACTGGGTCCGAAGTTGGATTAACCGCCGGACCGCAGGAAAGCGGTCGTGCGGGATCGGTCGGACGTCGTGAAGCCGTCCTGACCGTCGTAAAATAAAAGATATGAGTAGAGAAATAGAGGACATAGCCAGGGGATTGAGAGTTTTGGCAGGGCGAGAGAAGACACAGGTTTTGCCTTGTCAGGTTAAGGATGTGGACACGGACAACATGACCTGTACAGTGGAATTTGAGGGACTGGAATATGAGGCAAGACTAACGGCTGTGATTGATAATAATGGCAATCGCAGTGCAATACAGCCGAAGCAAAATAGCTGGGTTTTGTGCATACCTGTAGCTGGAAATGAAGCTGACTTGGTTGTAATAGCATACAGCGAAATTGATAGCATAAGCATTGTTCACGATAATGTCAAGATAACGACTGGTAGCGACGGGGTTAAGATAGAAAACAGTCAGTCCACACTGGAAATTAAGGATAGTGAGATAAGCATTGTGTCTGGCAAAGTTGAAATTAAAGGGCTGGAAAGCCTAAAAACAATACTTGATGACCTGATAACACAAATAACAATGCTGACAGTACCGACAGGTGTAGGACCGTCAGGCGTGCCAATAAATTCGGCGGCTTTTACAGCGATTAAAACACGTTTAAATAATGTTTTAAAGTAGTTGCAGCCTTATCGGTCGGACGTCATGAAGTAATATCCGCCAGACCGCAGCAAGCGGTCGTGCGGAAAGAAAGAAAAAAATGATTTAAAATGGCATTAGATAAAGACAATTTGAAAAATAGCATAAAAACTATAATTGACACTCTAAAGAGTTATGATGGGAGCGCTGGGCATACAGCGGATGATGCAGCAGAGAAATTTGCCAGCGACCTGGCGCAGGCTATATATGACTTTGTAACGAACGCTAATGTTAGCGTCCAAGTAACTGATACAGATGGTAATACGCTGACAGGGAGCGGGGCGATAAGTTAATTAACCGCAAGACCGAATAGAAGCGGTCAAGGCCTTATCGGTCGGACGAGAAATCCGTCCAGACCGAAAAAAAAGAAAAACAATGAACGATTTGGTGTTAGATAAAAATAATGATTTGCAGGTAGCAAATGGGGATTTCGTATTTAGCGAAAGCATAATGCAGGAGACAAAACTAATAATGCAGACAGCGGCGGGACAATGGCGCTATAATCCTATTCTGGGGCTGGATATGGAGAGATTTGTTAACGACGAGACGAACTATGACGAGATAAAAGTAGAGCTTAAAAGGCAGCTAAAATTGGACGGCAAGCGACTGAAAACCTTTGAGATAATCGGCGATCAAATCAAAATAAACGTTGAACGAGTATGACATACACGGTTAAGCAGGGACAAAACCTGCTGGACATAGCAATTCAGATATATGGAGATGTGAGCAAAGTATTTGACTTAGCCAGAGCTAATGGGCTGGATATTGGAACGAGTCTAGTGGCTGGTATAGAGATTGAAATTGACGAGAGTAAAATCGTAAAACCAAAAATTGTTAAGTATTTCAGTGATAATCAAATAATCATAGCAACCGATGGCACGGACAGTCAATGAAATAATAGATAGCATAATAAGCCAGCTTCCAACGGATTGGAATCTAACGAACAGCAGTGCGGCTGTGTGGCGTGTAATAGTGTATGCAATAGCTACGGCAATAAACATCTTTGAGCAAATAATGGATGCATTCAAATCGGATATAGAGCAAAAGATTGACGCAAAGCGAATAGGCTCAAAGGACTGGTATGAACAGAAGGCACGGGAGTTTCAGCTTGGGGACAGCCTGCAATTTAACTCGGACGGGACAGTAAGCTATCCAACGATAGACGAGACAAAGCAGATAATAGCGTTTGCAATAATGAAGGATGGCGACGATGCAGCGACATTGAAAGTGGCAAAGATTGGTAGCAGTGGACAGCTGACGCCTTTATCTGACGTCGAACTCTTGCAGTTTCAGAATTACATAGAGCTAATTAAGATAGTCGGAACGAAGATTAATGTCGTATCATTGCCGCCTGATATAATCACGTTGACAGCTACAGTATATTACAATCCGATATATGCAAAGCAGGATGTGCAGACGGTACTTGACGATGCTTTGCTTGATTTTCAATTACAGAATACGAGTGGGTATTTCAGACGAAATGAACTAATAGAATTCCTGCGAAACAAAGACGAAATAAAGGACATTGATATTGAGTCTCTGCAATATACACACGGCACAGAGACAGGGGATATTGGGCTTGAATATGAGATAGTGTCGGGGTATTTTAATTGGTCAGACAACAATCAAATAACCTTAACAGCGAAATATGATTAAGCTAACTGAGTTTGACATATTTGGGTTTGTTCGGCAATATCTACCGCCAGTGCTGCGGGGAGAGAAATTGTTATCGCTGCTTAATGCGCTGGTTTATCCAATTTATACTCTCTGGTTAAAGTTCAAAGAATGGACGGCAGGGCAGGATTATTTACTAAATATCAGTCCGACGGTGATACAATTGCAGAATTTTTTGAACGATTTATATGATACGGCGCAGAGACGGATATTAATACAGACGAGAAACGTGGATGCATTATACATTCCACTTGAAAGCGAAGGCTACGCTCCAGAATATTTTGCATTAGAGAGCGAAAATAATCCGACATATATACCACGAGATGGGGAGATAACTCAAAACTATGGGAATTTTATTGTATTAGTACCAAATGAGATTAGTTCCGAGCAGGTAAAACAAACAATAGATAAATACAAACTGGTTGGCAAAAACTACATAATTCAAACCATAAACACTTAAGCCATGAGAGAAATTGTACAAGATACAGGCAAGCGACCATATACTGGCGATGATTTCCTGATGCTACAGGACGAAATGAAAGCTATCTGGGAAGGGTTGTTTGCGCCATTTGGAGACTTTATAATAAGTGGACTGGATATTATAGATAATGGGGATGGTACTTATAATGTAAGCGAAGGTCTTGTGATGCTTGACGGAAAGATTAGACATTTTGACGAAGCTCAAAATGTAACCTTACCTATCTACATTATTCCAGTAGAAGAGACAATAAATAAGCAATATTTTGACGGCGGGGTCAAACCTGCAATAAAAAATTATAAAGCTACTTATCAGACGGACATGCCTTCTGGAATAGATTATATAACAATCAATGAGACAGGGAATAGGACATGGCGTGATGCAATTCAGGGCGGGTTGTATCAATGGCTTACCAATGACCAAAAGACTAATCTGCTTTCACATCTGAGCGACATAAACAATCCGCATCAGGTAACACCGAGCCAGATAGGGGCAGCGACGCAAACAGCTCTGGATAATCACGTTAATAACATGAACAATCCGCATCAGGTAACGCTTGCTCAGCTACAAGCAGCCAAAGATGACCTAAGTAATGTGTCTGACAGCACGATACTAACCAAGTTAAAGAACGTGGACGGAGTAGGTAGTGGACTGGATGCCGACACCTTACAAGGAAACCAGCCAAGTGCTTTTGCTACAGCTGACCATAATCATGATACGAGATATTCACATCAGTATTTCTATAAAAATTTGTCTTCTACAGCTGGAAACTGGTATCAAATCTTGAAAGTAAGTTCTTACGGAGGAGCAAGGGGACTCTATAAAATAATTTTCAATCTATATACTAACAATATGCATACACATGAAATATGGTTCAAGAAATTTTACAACGAAAATTCATTTTTAATCTTGCTTAATATATTTTCTATGCCAATTTTTTCTGAAATAAGAGTACGACTTGCAGCCGATGGATTTATTTATATTGACTTTCTCTTAAATATATCGAATAATACAATAGAAATTTTGACCGATAAGTTTACAGCTAGATATAGTAACTTATACGGAATATATCCAATAGAAAACCCAGATATAAGTAATGATACTATCTATGGTACATGGGAAGTGCCTAATTATTTCGTCATTGGTGGCAAGCGTGTTGCTACTGTTGATGATAATACTCAGACAGGAGTGATATATGCAAGCGACTTTCAATTGCAGTAAAATGAGTTAATAAAATAAAAATAGAAATCTTAATGCTAACTATCCATTAGTAATGTCAAAATAGTATAGATTTTTGTGCACTTTTCGTTTGAAAAAAATGTACTTTTGGTTTAGAAAAATATAATTTTCATATTCCCACAATTCCATTTCATTTCATTATGGGCAAACAAGAGAGCGTCCCTTTCGGGACTTTATTTCACAATTCCATAACCCCCGATTTCCATCGGGGGCGAACAAGAGAACATCCCTGTCGGGATTATTCCACAA
>JALWCU010000038.1 GCA_027015275.1 Bacteroidales bacterium
TCCACGATTGTTGTTGTTTGCTGCTGTGTGCCTTCTTCATAAGCATTTCCACCAGAAACGCTCGATATATCAACAGTAATGTTTTCGTCTAATTCATACATATCATCGTCTATGATATTTACCTGAACTTTAGCGCTCGTATCACCAGCAGGGACAACTATAGAATTTGGTGCATTATAATCTACTCCCTTTGTTGCTGTTCCGCTATAGCTCAAATTAACAGTAACATCTTCATAAGTTGGCCTTTGAAGCACAGCAGTAAGTGTGTAGCTGCCACCGTCCTCGTTTATGCTATTTGTAGAAGCTAATAATCTGACGTAAGGATTACCATCATCGTCTTTAATCTCCACTGTTTTGCTTTGATCACCGTCTTCTGTTGCATCAGCGCCAGTTATAGAGCTTATATCAATTACAATATCTTCATCTAATTCGTGCACAGTGTCGTTAACTATTGTTATGTCTTTCTGTATCGATGTTTGTCCTGCTGGGATCGTAACAGAAGCAGGTGCATTATAATCTGAGCCTTGTTCGGCTGTTCCGCTATAGGCAAAATTCACAGTTATATCTTCATCAGCAACTTGGTCTATTGAAACTGTCATTGTTACTGGCGATTCATATTCCCAGACAGAAGTAGCACTCACGCTAAGCGAGACTTTAGGTGCGGGTTCGTCTTCAAGAATAGTAACTGTCTGCTGTTGTGTCCCGCTTTCGACTGCAGCTCCGCCCGTAACGTTTGTAATGTCAATTATAATATCTTCATTTCCTTCGTAAACATTATCGTCTTTAGCTGTTATCGTTATTGTAGCTGAAGTTTGACCTTGAGGGATGGTTACGCTCGTTGCAGAAACAGTATAATCATCATCTTTTTGCGCCTCACCACTAAATCCAAGGTCAACAGTAACATCCTCGTAAGTAGCATTAGAAAGACTTATTGTGACTGTAGATTGTCCGCCGTTTTCATTGATTTGAGACGGATCAACGGACAAAGTTACCTGTGGAATATCGTCATCAATTATCTTTAGCGTCTGACTTTGAGTACCATTCTCTGTTGCATCGCCGCCAGAAACACTTGTAATGTCCACGACAACGTCTTTATCTCCGTTGTAAACATTATCATCGATTGAAGTTATCGTCGTTGTTGCAGATGTGCTACCGGCTGGGATAGTTAGCGTTTTACTTGCTATGTTATAATTTGTTCCTTCTACAGCGCTGCCACTTGTCGACAAATCTACAGTAACGTCTTCAAATGTAGGCCTATTAAGGCTTACTGTTACTGTGGCAGATTGGTTAGTTTCCTCTATAGATGTTGGATCAATGCTTAACGAAACTACAGGTGCAGCGTCGTTGTCATTAATTGTTATTGTTTGCTGCTGTGTTCCATCTTCTGTCGCATCTCCTCCGCTAACTTGATCAATATCAGCTATTACGGTCTCGCTATTTTCGTGGATATTATCGTCAACGGCTGTTAAAGTTATTTGTCCCTGTGTAGAACCAGAAGGTATTGTTACACTTGTCTCTGCTGTATAATCAGAAGAGCTTGCTGTACCACTATAAGCTAATGTAACAGTTACATCCTGGTAAGTTGGATTAGTCAAGTTTACTGTGAGCGTAGATTGCTGTCCTTCGTCTATAGTCAGAGGATCAGCAGTCAAAGTTACTGAAGGTGCATTGTCATTATCAAGTATTGTCAAAGTTTTGTCTTGATTACCATTTTCTGTAGCATCCGCTCCACTTATGCTGCTAATATGGATAT
>JALWCU010000039.1 GCA_027015275.1 Bacteroidales bacterium
CGCCAGCATTACCAAGGTCGATAGTTCCCTGCCCAGTTCTATGAGATAGATTTTCGTGGGCATTATCTTCATAGGAAAATTAAAGCCTTCAGGGTAATAAAGCGCACGTAAGTATACAACCACGCTCGATTCTACATAGGCCATGGCTATAGCAAAGAGAGTGGCGATTAACAATTTGCGCCGGGTGCTGTTCATAAATTGGTGGATTCAGCTTTGTTATTAAATCTCAGAATTTCAGTTGGATTTGTCAATAGCAACTGGACGACAGGTAAGCAATAAAAGTTTATAACGATATGTTTATTAGATATTTATATATCCAGGTATTTCATCAGAGCGTCCCAGCGTTCTTTGTACACATCTTGGTATTTCTGGTCATCAAAAAGAACTGATTCAACTTCGTAGTCGTATCGTTCGAATGTTTCGAGCAGGGAGAGTACGTCTGGAGTGTTGACTTTGATAATAATTTTTTGGTAAGTCTCATCCTCAGGCACTGTGAAAAAACTGACTATCTTGGCATTGTTGGCTTCGATAATGTTGCCGATTATAGTTATTGAATAATCAATGTACTTGACACGGAGCATTAGCACAGCGCCCTCTTGTGCCAGTCCAAAGTATTCTATTACTCTGAATATTAGATTATTGATAAGTACAGAGCCAATAAAAATTTCATCTTTCCCCAGCACTGGCAAGACAGATACTTTTGTGTTCCTCAGAACATTGAAAATGTCAAAAATGTTTTGATTCTCGTAAACCAAAGGGCGAAAAATTTCTAATCTCGTTTGTTCGAAAGTTTTGTCCTCTAAGCCCAGATTGTATATATCATCTTCTGAGATTAATGTAATATAGCGTCCATGGTCTATCAAAGGCAGATGTAGTACTTTGAATTCGACCATCATTTCTATAGCTTGCCAGCCTGTATCTTTGGGCTTTATGTATGGAAGCGAATGTGTAATTAGCTCTCTTGCCTTCATTATATAAGTGTTTTATCAATTTTAGTAATTATTTTGTACAAAAAGAAAAATTCTTGCTTAATAAATAATGAAAATTCATATATTTGTGTAAAACCAAATTAAATTGCAGACAAATGGCTAACAAGGGTGTAAATTTTCTACTGGGCTTCCTGACTGGCGTTCTCACTGGCGCAGCTGTGGGATTGCTCTTAGCACCAGAACCAGGTGAAGATACCAGAAATTTAGTTCGTGAAAAAATCGACGAATATGCAGATGAAGGCAAAAAAGTCTTTGAGCAAGTAAAGACGAAACTGCACAAGGAAGACTAATTTTTTAGAAAACATATTTTTATGGAACAGAAGGGATTGCGTCGCGATGTTTACAAGCTGATAGAAGATGCAATAAAATATTTTGAGCTAAAGTGGGAGTATTTTAAGCTTGATATGGTTGAGACTTTGGCTTTGCTCTACACGCGTATTTTTTCACTTCTTTTGTGGTGGATCATTATCCCGATATTTCTGTTATTCATTTTCATAGGCTTGGCATTATACTTAGGAACGATATGGGGCAAAATTTATCTTGGATTTTTTGCTGTGGGTGGAATAATTCTAATTCTGGCAATTTTATTCGTTTTGTTAAGGAGGCCCTTATTGACCAATCCTTTGATTAATGTTTTTATAGCGTCTATGTTCGAACAGCACACCGAACAAAACAAAAAGCAATCTAATGAGCAGAAAGCAACCACAGATAAGAAATCTTAGTGAGCTCAGACGTTACAAGCAATATCTTCAGCGTCATATTAGAGTTCGTCGGAAGATTCTCAATATTCGTGTGCGTAAGGTAGAAAATGAGCTTACTGTACCAAATGTAACACGCGAACTTTTTAGAAATAGTCAGTGGGAGGTTATTTTGCCGCCGTTAGCAGATTATTTATCGCGCCGTCTCTCGGGTAAGTCAATAATAGGACTCATTACTGGCATAATTGCCTCAGTGGGTTCTATCAAGTTGTTTTCACGTAGGAAAAAAGAAAAACAAACTAAAACTAATAAATCCGCTACAGGCGAAGCAGATGAGACTCAGCTGTTTATCTAAAAAAGGGAAGAGAGCCAACCCCGCTCGGTTAGCTTCTTCCCTTGGAAGCAGGGGAAGTGCCCCTTCTGGCGCCAGAATTGGGCTGGCGCGAAGGGGCTTTTTCTTAGTCAGTACTCTCTAATTTGAAAAGGTCTTCGACTCTAACATTGAAGAATTTAGCAATCTTCAATGCTAAAACTGTAGAAGGTACAAATTTACCTGTTTCGATAGCATGAATAGTCTGACGTGATACGCTGAGCTTCTTAGCCAATTCTGCTTGTGTAATTTTCTTTTTCGCTCTTTCGACTCTGATGTAATTTTCCATTGTGTGTTAATTTTAGGTTATTAGACTAAATGTTAATAACAGTTTTAAAAATTCTATATACAGTAAACCAAAAAATGTACCAATCAAATGCGAATAAACTGGTAAAAATGTAAAAAGTACTTTTATTCGTTTTGGTGTCTCATGTATCTTATTGATTATTAGTGTGTTGTAGGGTAAAATCAATTTCAAAACTTTATATATGCTTGTACGTACCTATGGAAGTGCAGTTTACGGAATAGACGCACAGAAAATAACAGTCGAAGTCGATGTTTCTGTAGGCATGGGATTTTATCTTGTCGGTTTGCCGGATAGCGCTGTAAAAGAGAGTTTTCAGAGAATAGAGACAGCCCTTAGAAATAATAATTACAAGATTCCAGGTCGCAAAATTATTGTGAATATGGCACCAGCAGATATTAAGAAAGAAGGTTCTGCCTATGATCTAACTCTTGGTGTTGGTATTTTGGCTGCTTCTGGACAGATCCAAGTTTCAAATTTGGATAAGTTTATAATAATGGGGGAACTGGCTTTGGATGGCTCAATACGCCCTATCAAAGGAGCTCTGCCAATAGCACTCAATGCTAAGAAGGAGGGTTTTGTTGGTGTAATTTTACCCGAGGCAAATGCAAAGGAGGCAGCAGTGGTAGATGACATTGAAGTATATGGGGTTGAGCATCTCAGGCAGGTTATTAATTTCCTTTCTAATGGTGATGGGTTGCAGCGTGTGAGAGTGAACATTGATGAAGAATTTTACAGACAGGTGGAGAATCCAGACCTTGATTTTGCCGATGTCAAAGGGCAGGAAAATGTAAAGCGTGCTCTGGAGATTGCGGCTGCTGGTGGACACAATGTGCTGATGATTGGTCCTCCGGGATCGGGCAAGACAATGCTGGCCAAGCGTATGCCCTCTATTTTGCCGCCGCTCACATTGGCCGAGGCACTGGAAACAACGAAGATTCATTCCGTAGCGGGCAAACTGGGTAATCACGTATCGCTCATAACACAGCGTCCTTTCCGTTCACCACATCACACAATTTCAGATGTAGCATTAGTGGGTGGAGGTAGTTATCCCCAACCAGGTGAAATATCTTTGGCTCATAATGGTGTACTTTTTCTCGATGAATTACCAGAATTTAAGCGCTCGGTACTCGAGGTCCTACGCCAGCCTCTGGAAGATAGGACTATTACGATTTCCAGGTCTAAGTTTACTGTGCAATATCCTGCTAGCTTCATGCTCGTGGCAGCTATGAATCCTTGTCCTTGTGGATATTACAATCATCCTACAAAGGCATGCGTCTGTACCATAGGTGAAATTAAGCGTTATATGAATAAAATCTCTGGTCCTTTGCTCGACCGCTTTGATATACACATTGAAGTCATTCCAGTCAGTTTCGATGATTTGTCTAAGAGACGTCCAAGCGAGACAAGCAGACAGATACGTGAGCGCGTAATAAAGGCTCGACACATACAACAAAAAAGATTTGACTCTGTAGAGAATATCCATTATAATGCCCAGATGAGCTCCAAGCTAATACGCAAATATTGCAAGATTGACGAGACAAGTCAACAATTATTAAAGGCTGCTATGGAAAAGTTGAAGCTATCTGCACGTGCCTATGATAGGATTCTTAAGGTCTCACGAACTATTGCAGATTTGGAAGGAACGCAGGACATTCAGCCACATCATATTGCCGAAGCTATACAATATCGTACCCTTGACAAAGAAACCTGGGGATTAAAATAAAATTTTAGAAATATGATTCACAAGGATAAAATAATTGAATACCGCAACCGTGTTAATGAAATATTCAAAAGCAATAAACACTCGCTTACTGCTTTGCTAAGAGAGCTTTGTAGCTTTCTGTCAGAATTTTATAAAAAAGACAAGGTCGTTACGCATATACATATTCGCGACCGTGAATATATCTGTAAATATACCTTAGAGAGGTTTCTTTTCGCCAGGATGGAAATAGAAATGAACGATGAAATAGGTATTATAGAGTTCTGGACTTCGTTTGAACCAGAGGAAGTCTTTGAGACAGAGACTCAAAAAGATATTTTCTTCCAAATTCTCGATTACATTCATGAGTATAGCGGAAAAATACAGAACGCATACATCAGTATCGAAAGCAAAGATAAGTTCGAGACAGAGTCTGATTCCCTGAAGTTTACATTTTACAACACGCTCAAGGAGAGTCTTTTGCGAGAGTATAATCTTCGCAACTACTATCAGCGTGATACTTCTTTTGACCTTATGCGGTTTCGTGTCAAGGAAGTTTTGCTCATAGCTACGCTTTATGATTCTTTCTCTATAGAGAGCGAAGGCAACTTTTCGCGTCAGATTTTTGGTGAATATTCCAAGCTTAATCTTTCGTCTCCTCCACGTATAACAGCTGTTTCTTCGTACAAAGAGGCATATTATCATTTACGGTCAAAGCACTATGATTTGGTCATTATAATGGCTGGTGTTAATAAGGTGATTTCCATTAATATAGCTCGAAAAATAAGGAAAAATTTTTCATATCTTCCAGTGTATTTTTTGCTTAATAATAATGCAGACATAAGCTATTTTAGGCAGTTCAAAGAACAGAGCCTGCTTGATCATTTATTCGTATGGAATGGTGATTCTCGTATTTTTCTGACAATGATAAAGCTTTTGGAGGATAAAATAAATCTTGAAAATGATACACGCGTTGGCGACGTGCGTGTTATCCTGTTGGTCGAAGATTCACCTCGTTATTATTCCAGATATTTACCATTACTTTACAATAATGTATTCAAGCAGATTCAGCGTGTCATTGATGAAGTAGTGGCTCGTGACGAAGTGTATAAGATTTATGCTCTTAGGATGCGCCCTAAGATTATTCTTGCCACCAATTATGAAGAGGCAAAAGAGATATTCGACACTTACCAAGATTATTTTCTCAGTCTTATCACAGATGTAGAATATCTTAAGGATGGGGAAAAAAGCCGTAATGCTGGCTTACAACTAGCCAGCTACGTTGACCAGAAAGTAGTAGCCAAAATTCCCATCATAATTCAGTCATCTGACGAGAGCTTCAAAGGGATAGCAGAGAGCCATGACTTCTTGTTTATTAACAAAAATTCGGACACCCTAGCCGCAGATATTAACCATGTCATCAAATATCAGATGGGCTTTGGAGATTTTATCTTCAGGGACAAGGAAGGCAATGAACTGGGATATAGAGCTAAAAACCTTGGGGAATTCATAGACTATATAAAAGACCCGCAGATAGTACCTGACGATAGTATAGAATACCATGCTCTAAGAAATCATTTTTCTCTGTGGCTAATGGCTCAAGGTGAAGTGCCTGTAGCAAAGGAACTTGCACAGCTTAATGCAGATGATTTTGCAGATTATAGCGAGATCAGAGAATTTCTGGTACTAATAACTCAACGCATTAAATATGAGAAGAATAAAGGGAAGATTGTAGATTTCGTTGAATCAGAGCTCAAAGAGCCAAGTACAATAGTTTCTCTGGACTCAGGTGCTTTGGGTGGAAAGGGCCGTGGCATTGCTTTTATACATACTCTGATATATCGTTATGGAATATCTGAGCTTTTTGATGACATAAATATACTGACGCCCGCTACATCTATAATTGGTAGCGATCAATATGATAAATTTTTGGAAAACAATAACTTGGATAAAATAGCCTTTGCCAAGGACGTGGACTACCTGGAGCTGAAAAAAGCCTTTCTTAATGCCCAGCTATCCGATGATCTGTATCAGAGATTGAGGAAATTGCTTACTATTATGAAGCGTCCTCTGGCCGTCAGATCATCTGGTCTTTTGGAAGATTCTTTATATCAGCCATTTGCTGGTATCTACGAGACTTATATCGTGCCTAATGTGGGCGATGAGCAGGAAAGGCTCGAGCAGCTCGCTAATGCAATCAAAATGGTATATGCCTCTGTTTTCTCGCCCAAATCACGTTCTTATATTCGCTCTATTAACTACAAGATTGAGGAAGAAAAAATGGCTGTGGTCATACAGGAAGTAGTGGGCAGTAAACATGATAATTTTTATTACCCACACATAAGCGGAGTGGCTCAGTCATATAATTTTTATCCTTTCTCGCATATAAAACCCGAAGATGGATATGCTACAATAGCTTTAGGCTTGGGTACTTATGTCGTAGAGGGTGAAAAAGCTTATCATTTCTGTCCGCGCTATCCAAAATTGCAGAATTACCGTCTCAAAGATCTTGTAGATAACTCACAAACACATTTTTACGCAGTTGACTTACGGCTGAAGAAATTGGATTTTCTCAAAGGGGAAAATGCTGGCTTGGCCAAGCTCGATATTTGGGATGCTGAACGTCATGGTACTCTCAAACATCTGGCATCGGTTTATGACAAGAACGGTGAGCGTCTTATTCCAGGTATTGATAAGCCAGGACCAAGAGTCTTGGATTTTGCAAATATTTTAAAATTCAACTATATACCCCTTGCAGAGACCATACGCAAGATGCTCAATATTGCCAAAGAAGCAATGGGTACGCCTGTCGAAATAGAGTTTGCTATTGACCTGAAGAAGGACAAGCAGGGACGTGCTTCGTTCTTCTTATTGCAGATTAAACCATTACTTGGCAGCGGCGATGATTTTAATATTGATGAATCCAGGCTCGACAAAGACAGTGTTGTGCTATTTACAGACACGAGTATGGGTAACGGTAAGATAGACTTTTTGCGTCATGTTTTATTTGTTTCACCACGTACTTTCGATAAATCCCGAACCGAGCAAATAGCTGAAGAAATTGGTGAAATTAACGAAAAGATGTTAACAAGTGGAGAGAGATATATCTTGATAGGTCCAGGCCGTTGGGGTACACGAGATAAGTGGATTGGTATTCCTGTCAATTGGGGGCAAATTTCTAATGCTAAAGTCATAGTAGAAGCCAGCCTTGAGAATTTTCCTCTCGAAGGCTCTTCGGGCTCACACTTTTTCCACAATGTAATTTCGATGAACATTGGCTATTTTACTGTCCTTCATGACAATCCAAAGCATATTCTGAGGTGGGATATACTTGAGCAGCAGAAAGTCATTTACCAGACAGACTATGTCAAACTTGTGGAATTTCCTGAACCACTAATAGTAAAGATGGACGGCAAGAAACGAATTGCTGTTATTATGGAGCGAGATGATTCGCCAGCAGAGGCGTGAAAAGCAGCAAGCAGGGGGCGGCTCATTGCGAGCCGCCCCCTGCTTGCTGTAATGATTTATATGAAATCATTACCCTTTTCCATTTTAATCATGTTGACAATGTTGCGAATCTGTTGCTCCTCATCCTTGTTAGCTATCAAGAGCATTCCATCCGACTCCGCTACAATTAGATTGTTTAGTCCAAGAATAACAACCAATTTGTCGTCAGGTACACTAATGAAACTACGCTGAGTATCAAATGTAAAAACATTGTTACCCTGCACAACATTATCATTCTCATCTTTGGGATAATTCTCATACAGAGAGCCCCATGTTCCTAGATCCGACCAACCGAAATTAGCCTTGATTACGTAAACAGACTTTTCTTTTTCCATTACACCATAGTCTATCGAAATAGATGGTACTTTCTCGTAAATTTCTCTTATGATTTCTGCTTCAAACTTAGTTCCTATCTTATTTTTATGCAATTGGAATTCATTGTAAATTTCTGGCAAATAGTTTTTCATAGAATTGAGGATTGTCTTAGCAGACCACACAAAAATTCCTGAATTCCACAAAAATTCACCACTATCCACAAAAATTTTAGCCGTTTCCAGATCCGGTTTTTCTGTGAAAGTTTTAACCTTATAAACAGATCGTCCATTTATTTCTGTTTTCTCATCAAAGTCAAATTGAATATATCCGTACCCTGTTTCTGGTCGTGATGGTTCAATGCCAATTGTAACTAAAGCATTTGGATTTACATCAATAACATAATTAGCCGCAGTATTTATGGTCTCGACAAAAGCACTAACATCCGCCACGAAATGGTCAGATGGAGCTACCAGCATTACTGCATTAGGGTCTCGGTGACTAACAAACATGGCTGCATAAGCAATACATGGAGCTGTATTTCGTCGCAGTGGCTCGGATAAAATATTTTGGTCTGGTATATCTGGAAGCTGCTCTTTGACAAGAGAAAAATAATCATCTTTGGTAACTATAAGAATATTATCTGGTTTGGTTATCCTCGAGAGTCTGTCATAAGTCTGCTGTAATAGAGTCCTACCAGTGCCTAAAATGTCCAAAAATTGTTTTGGCCTACGTTCCCTACTCAAGGGCCAGAAACGGCTACCAACGCCGCCTGCCATAATTACCGCAAAAACTTCACCCATAATAAATTGATTTTAGTTTTCCTCAAATATAAAAAAAACATCTTATCTTATGTTGTAAATGGTCGTAAGAACTGTCTGTCCTACTGCTCCAAGTACATTAGAATCAATAATTTGTAAGTTGTCTTGCTGGGTATGCCAATAGCTCCCAAAATATTTATGTGGCAAATTTTCTATTATTAACACGCTACGTATGTGGGCGTATTCATTAATTACGACATGATCGTCAAACAGGCCATGAGAACGATACTCCACAAACAATGTATCATAACCCAGGGTTTGGCCAATCTCCCAGATTTTTTTGATTAAATAACCATAATAGTAAAGCGAATAATCTTCTATCGAAAACTTTGCCTTCTTGGCTCCGACAAGGTCTAATTCCAGTCCCCACAAAGGCTTATATGCAGGCGGCTTGTGTATTGCCCAATACTTCGCACCCAGCCCCCAATATTTATAAAAATCTAATAAAGCTTTGGTCTCGACCGGCCCCTGGTCTTCTAAGTCCAGAAACAAAAAATCTACACCTATCTTTGGGGGGTGCTTGGACATCACTCTAGCAAGTTCTAATAATACTGCTGTGCCACTACCACCATCATTTGCGCCTAAGATAGGTCTGTGACGCATCAGTGAATCAGTATCACGCTCTGCCATGAAACGGCTATCCCAGTGAGCAAATAGCAAAATACGGCGTTTTTTCTCAGGATTGAGAGAAGCAAAAATATTTATTCCGTTCAAAGGCAAAGAATCGTATCTTATAGCTGAAAATCGTTGAGTATCAACGGTTAATCCATAACTCTTTAATTTGGAAATTAGAAATAGAGCACAGCTGTCATGAGCTGCACTGCCAGGTACACGTGGTCCATAGCTTACCTGTTTTTCTATGAATGAATAAGCACTGTCCTTATCAAATTTAGGTATTCCTGAGAGCTTATATGGTTGGTGTGGCACGCCTATATTACATGCTACAAGAAGGGATAAAGTAAGCATGCTTATGACAGCCGGAAATCTCACTATATTAGTTTTTGTCCTTGGGAATCGAGCCAGTTATATTCGAGGAAAAAATAATCTTTATCTGCGAGTACCTTAATTTTCCTCTTGTACTTATAACGCCATTTCAGAGCAATAGAAAATATCCCTTTAGTCAAATAGGCATGAATATATGGATGTACTTTAAGGATAATCTTTCTGGGTGATTTGTTGGAAGTAACGATGTTTTCCAATTTGTTCTCTATTTCATCCACTAATAATATTGTCGGTCCTACTTGTCCTGTCCCATTACATACTGGGCATGGCTCATAATGAATCATGTCTATCTCTGGACGGATACGCTGGCGTGTTATCTGCATCAGACCAAATTTTGTCAAAGGCAGAATGGTATGCTTGGCTCGGTCATGCTGCATTACTTTTTTCATCTTCTGATAAACAGCCTCGCGATGTGCTTGTTCGCTCAAGTCTATAAAATCCACCACAATTATACCGCCCATGTCGCGTAAGCGCAGTTGTCGTGCTATTTCATCCACAGCCAGCAAGTTGACTTGGTAGGCATTTGTCTCCTGGTCTAATTTTGCTCCAGTCTTGTTGCCACTGTTTACATCAATAACATAAAGTGCTTCTGTCTTTTCAATGATAAGATATCCACCTTTTTTGAGTGGCACGACCTTCTGAAAACTACGTTTTATTTGTTTCTCAATATTAAAATATTCAAAAATATCCGTCTTACCTGTGTAATAACGTAATATTTTCTGGCTACCTGGGGATATTTCAGACAGAAAGTCTTTTATCTCGTAATAAAGGTTCTGGTCATCAACATAGATTGCATTAAAGGTATTATTGAGCACATCTCGAAGATATGCAGATATACGGTCTATATCGCTCTCGATGAGCTTAGGAGAGTGTACGCCTTCCAATTTTTTTATCACAGTTTCCCAGCGTTGCTGCAGGTCCTTTAGTTCATTGTGGAAAATGGCAGAACCTTTACCCTGTGCTGCGGTACGTACAATAACGCCGTAGTTATTAGGCTTAATGCTATAGATTATTTGTCTTAGACGTTCTCTTTCTGCTTTGTTCTTGATCTTTTGTGAAACAGAAACTTTGTTTGAGAAAGGAACTAAAACCATATTTCGTCCCGGAATGGTAACTTCTGTCGTCAGACGTGGCCCTTTGTTGTTAATGGCCTCCTTGGAAATCTGCACCAGAAGCAGCTCTCCGGTCTTTATTACGTCAGATATTTTACCAAATTTGTTTAGCTCGCTACTGAAATTAATCTCACCTAAAGGTTTAATATTCTTCGGTTGGAAAAGAGCTGTACGAATATATTTTTTGTATGTAAAAAACTGTGGACCCAGGTCATGATAATGCAAAAAAGCATCACGTTCATGTCCTATATCCACAAATGCGGCATTCAAACCATTCATTATGCGCTTTACCTTCCCAATATAAAAGTCGCCAATATTAAATTGTTTCTTATTTGACTCTTTGACGAATTCTGTTAGTTTTCCATCTTCAAGTAAAGCAATGTATATATAGTTTTTATCAGTCTTAACTATTATTTCCCTGTTCATTTTGTCCACAGCTCAATCTTTCTTTGTTGTTTTTAACAATAGAGGCTACCTAAAAAAGGTAGCCCCCTCTCGTGCTTGTAATCAGCATGATATGTCTTATCTCACAAACGGTTATCTCTTTTTCTTCTTATGACGATTCTTACGAAGTCTTTTTTTACGTTTGTGAGTAGCCATTTTGTGTCTTTTTCTTTTTCTTCCGTTAGGCATAACTCTCTGTTTTTCTTATTTAACTTTGTCCTTTACCTCTGTCAAAAATGCCTTTGAAGGCTTGAAAGCTGGAATGTAATGTTCTGGAATAATGATTGTTGTGTTCTTTGAAATGTTACGAGCAGTCTTTTTGGCGCGCTTCTTAACGATGAAGCTACCAAAACCACGCAAATATACATTGTTCTTTTCCATAAGAGCTTCTTTTACAGAATCCATGAAAGCCTCAATAACTTCCTTAACAAGAATTTTTTCAATTCCAGTCTTCTTAGAAATTTCGTTAACGAGATCTGCTTTTGTCATTTTTATTAGTTTTATAGTTTATTTAAAACGGATTACAAAAATAATTAGTTTTGGCAAAATCACAAAACAGTGATTACTTTTTATTTGCGAAGCAAAGTTAATCAAACTAAATTGAATAACTAAAATTTTTATGAGTTTTTTTTGATTGAAAATTAAGTAGTTAATAAATTATTGATTTTCAAGAATATACAATAGGGTATTGTTTCGACGCCGCAGAAAATACTTATACACAGCTAGTTGCTCGCCCTTTAATCCGTTTACAAGATATGACGCAACGAAGCGCAATTCCAGAAAACTGGGTAATTCGGTCTTGGAGTTTAATTTGAATTTAACTATCACTGTCTGAGGCTTTTCCTTTGTATAGCCCTGCCATACTAGATTTATAACATTAGGATAATAATAAACTTTTGCATTATCACTCTTAATATCAACAAATTCCAGGGATTTTACCTTCTTTATACTAATCATCAAAGACGAAAAATCACTTGATGTACTAATATTTAGCCGAACAGTATATTCCTTCTGCTGGTAGAGTGTATCAGGTATTTGATTAACCCACAGGTTTACCTGGCCACTAGCAAAAATCACAGGTATTAAAAATACTATAACAAGTAAACGTTTCATCTATCTATATTTTTATTGGTTAAAATAATCCGCCATTTTTATAAATCTCAAGCTGTATCTGGGAGAATGGGTTGACCTTTGACTGTTTTCCATTACGTAAGTTAACAATATCACCTGTAATGAAATTCAATCTAATTCTATCGCCATCCTGTAGATCCAATTCTTCGAGTACCTTAGGCTCATAAGTGAGAATCGGCAAGGCCGAATTAATAGCGTTTCTTTCGTAAATAGCACCAAAGGACTGAGCCAGTATAGCACCCACGCCCAGAGCTAAGAAACCATCGACAGCGTGTTGACGCGAACTGCCACTACCGAAGTTTTTGCCAGTAATTACAATATCATTTTTCTGGACTTTTTTTGCAAAATCTTCATATCCCTGCAAATTGTCAAAGATATATTGCCCCATTTCATTGACATCGGTAATTGGCAGATACCTATTATGATAAATCATGTCTGTGTCAATATTGTCGCGCAGAATTAGCCATATACGGCCTTCTATTTCAGTGGGCTCGTTTTGTTCTATTTTTTCGTTACGTTTTTGATGCTCAAGTATGCGCTGCTTTTTATTTTCTTCATCTTCTGCCGTTGGTAATGCAGGTTCTTCTGGGATGTCATCTACTGTTGTTATATATCCAGCTACTGCCGACGCAGCTACTACAGCTGGTGAAGCAAGGTAAACATCACCTTTGCCCTGCTTGCCCGGGAAATTGCGGTTACCCGTGCTGATCGTAACTTCACCTGGACCGTTCATCCCCACCTGGCCAGCGGCACATCCAGCGCATCCTGGATTTGAGACCAGGGCACCGGCCTGCTTGAAAATTTTTATCAGACCCTCGTCAAGGGCTTGTTGCCATACTCTATCTGTTGAAGGCACTATTTTGAGCACGACGCCCGGGGCAACCTTGCGCCCTTTGAGCACCTGTGCAACAGCTCTCATGTCTTCGATACGTCCATTTGTACAGCTCCCGATAAAAGCAGAATCTATTTTCTTGCGCTTAACATCCAGAATATTAACCGTAGCATGTGGTTTGCCAGGCAAAGAAACCATTTGTTTGAACTTGCTAAAGTCCATTTCATATACATGTGAATAACTGGCGTCCGGATCAGCAAAAATTTTATCAACCTTTCGCCCCAGCCTCATCTCAAAGTGGTTGTAAATCTCTTCTGTCGGCTCAAAGAGCAAAATTATTGCACCCATTTCTGTAGCCATAGAGGCAATTGTGATGCGTTCGTCCAGCGTGAATTTGTCCACTTCTTCGCCATAAATTTCTATTGCTTTTCCCAGAAGTGTGTTAGCTCCAAAACGATTTAACAGATTAAGGACAATATCTTTTGCAGTGATGCCCTCTGGACGGCGTCCTTTTAATATGATTTTTACAGTTTCAGGCACCTTGAACCATGTCTTGCCATAAGCCCATATCGCAGCTATATCTTTATCTCCCATGCCCTGACCAAAGGCTGCAACTGCTCCGAGAATATTAGCATGAGAATCAGTGGAGACGCCAGTGGCACCAGGCCATATCAGCCCCATTTCTATCAATGTATGTGTGCCAATTCCGTTATTAATGTCATAAACTTTTATTCCATGGCTGCGAGCAAATTTTCGGCAAATTTGCTGGTTAGTCGCATATTTTGGATCTGAGCCCGTGGGGTTAGTATCAAAGGTGAAGAAAGTTTTTTTAGTATCATCTATTGGTAAGCCATTGTCCTCTATGTGTTTAACCACATTAGGCCCTCCAAAGTCTCTTGCTA
Organism: Bacteroidales bacterium; assembly: GCA_027015275.1. Taxonomy (GTDB): domain Bacteria; phylum Bacteroidota; class Bacteroidia; order Bacteroidales; family S143-33; genus S143-33. The sequence continues at coordinate 14,127 of JALWCU010000039.1, forward strand.
CACGAGTGTCTATAGTTATCTCAATAATTTGCCCAGGTTTGACTTGATCGTATTTGGAATGCGAGGCTAAAATTTTCTCAATAATTGTCTGTCCCATGGTTGTTATTTATTTTTTTAGCTAAAATAAAAATTTTTTTACACAACTTTATATTATTATTGAGAATAATAAAAGCTGCTTTAACATGAAACGTTTTGCAATCTTACTACTTATAATAATAATCTTCTCATCAAGATTATTTGCAACATGGCTACTTATACCCATGGATAACAAACAGGCTAATCAGCTCAAGGCTTATGGTATTACATACTGGGCATTAGAAAAAGGCATAGAGGCTTATTGGTTGTTGAACTATCGTGGTGGCAGTTTCATAATGCCCGACAATCAGGCTTTGGAGAATCTGTGCATTATACGAGGTGTAAGTTATGAGATAGTCTCTGATGCCCAGAAACAAGCCATTTTTGATTACATTGCCCGCCCTGATATTAACATGGACAAAGTTAAGTTGGAAAAAGCCCCTAAGATAGCCGTTTATGCTCCGGCTACATATCGGCCATGGGATGATGCTGTTATGCTGGTTCTTACTTATGCAGAGATACCTTATGACCGTATTTATGATGAGGAGATTCTCAGGGGCGATCTGTCAAAATACCAATGGTTGCACCTGCATCATGAGGATTTTACTGGTCAATATGGTAAATTTTGGGCTGCTTATCATAATGCACAGTGGTATAAAAATGAGGTTGCTAGGGCCGAGGAAGAGGCACATAAATTGGGATTTAAGAAAGTGTCGAAATTAAAACTGGCCGTTGCAAAGGCTATCAAACAATATGTTAAGAATGGTGGTTTTCTGTTTGCAATGTGTTCGGCAACAGATACTTATGATATAGCATTGGCCGCGCAAAATACAGACATCTGTCCTTCGATGTTTGACGGTGATCCAGCTGACCCACATGCTAATCAGAAGCTTGATTATTCCAAGACCTTGGCATTTACGAACTTTAAAGTAATTCTTGATCCTTATGTGTATGAATTTTCAGATATTGACGTAACCAACACGCGCCATGTTACTGAAGATCAGGATTATTTTACATTATTTGATTTTTCTGCCAAATGGGATCCAGTCCCCACGATGTTATGTCAGGACCAGACGCGCATAATTCATGGATTCATGGGGCAGACAACAGCCTTTAACGAAGACAAGATAAAGCCTGATGTGTTAATAATGGGTGAATTTAAGGCTGCTCATGAGGCGAGGTATATTCATGGTACTTATGGTAAAGGAATGTGGACTTTCTATGGTGGCCATGATCCAGAAGATTATCGGCACCTTGTCGGAGACCCACCTACTAATCTCGATTTGCACCCGCATTCACCTGGCTACAGACTTATATTGAACAATGTACTTTTCCCAGCTGCGAAAAAAAAGAAGCGTAAAACGTAAAAATTTGTTGTATGGTCTGAACTTTGTTAAATTTTTCTTATATTCTAAGAAAACAGGTTTATGAAAGAAGATTTACTTCCTTACAGAAGGAAAATAAGACAATCTTTAAGAAAGAATAATATTCTCTTCTCACGAATGCTCAAAGAATTAGAGGTAAACATTCCTCACAATTTTAAGCACGAGGTTAAGCCCCAGAAAAGTGCTGTTTTGGTTATTATATTTCCAGTTGATGAAAAGGAATTGTTTACAGTACTTATAGAACGCTCGAGTGACGGTACACCACACAGTGGGCAGATAGCACTACCTGGAGGACAGAAGGAATGGCGAGATATAAGTTTACAAAAGACAGCGTTGCGTGAGACATCAGAAGAGCTTGGTATAAAGAATAAAATCGAAATTCTTGGCAAACTCAGCCCTTTGTATATCCCTGTGAGCAATTTTTTTGTGCAGCCCTTTGTTGGGTGGACCAATAAGCAGCCACAGATTAATATTAACTCCGCAGAAATACGTAATTATTTTCTTGTGCCCCTGTCTGTTATTAAGGGTATTGACAAATTTATGAGAGAGAAAGATATTGTTGCCAGAGGAGAATTGCTGAGAGTCAATGGCTTTGAATATAACAATATTTTTATCTGGGGTGCCACTGCAAGAATCCTGGCTGAATTCTCAGAGCATTTAAACCTTATTGGCTGACAATGAAGAATGCATTACTGATAATATTGATTTTTTTTAGTTTAAATCTATGGGCTAGTAGTAGGGATAGTTGTGAATTTTTTTTGAATAAGGCAAGAGAGGAGTTCTATGCTGGGAATAATGCCAGTGCTTTGGAGCTTCTTATTAAAGCCCAACATTGTCCACTCTCCCTTAATGATAGGCTTGATTTTTACGAGCTGAGTAGCCGGATATACGAGTCATTTAATAAATATTACAATGCTATACGTTATTTGCTGCTCAAGCAAAATATCCTAGAAAAAGTTATAGACACCTCAGACTCGCCTCTGTATGAGAATCAGCTGTATAAGACATACATCAAATTAGCACAGCTTCATCAAAAACTCTCTGAGTATAACATTAGTGGCGATTATTATATCAAAGCCGTAACACTGTGTCATGTCATTAAAGATAAGGCTAAATTAGCAGCTGCTTATAGCTATCTTGCTTATAATTACATGCTTACAAACCAGTATAGCAAGGCTCTATCAAATTATTATTACAGTAACAAAAATTACAGATATGTGGGAGATACCCAAAATGAGATAAAGACTTTGTTCAAAATAGCTAAAATATACGCATATCAAGGTCAGTATAAAAATGCCTTTGAAACCTATTTCAAGATACTTGAACTTTCGCATGAGAATAACAATTTTTTTGTCTCAAAGGCATATATCAATATAGCAAAACTGCTCTCAGAACTAAATCTGCTCGACGAGGAAGAAAAATATTTAGACAAAGCCATAAGGGCTAATAGTGGTGCAGAAACACAGATAAAATACAATATACTCCTTGCAAGACTTTTGTTAAAAAAGAACTTATTAGATTCGGCCCGCTCCTTGCTTACAAGGACGTTAGTAATTATCCCTCAAGACAAACCATTGGAAAGATCTGACATCTATGAATTATTGGCTCAGACCTACCTGGCTCAAGATAAATATTCACAAGCATATAAATATATTCTAATAGCTTATAACCTG
>JALWCU010000040.1 GCA_027015275.1 Bacteroidales bacterium
TATCAGAGCTTAGCAGAACTTGGTGGTGTGTAAATACAACTGATGTTAATATTTAAGTCTGCTAACGATGCTCTCGACTCTTTGTTTGATGTTTTTGTCTGATTCCATTAGATTTTTAATTGTCTTGCAAGCATAGAGGACAGTCGAATGATCCCGCCCGCCAATTTCTGAGCCAATTTTTGTAAGTGAGGCATCTGTAAACTCGCGGGATAGATACATTGCTATTTGCCGAGCTAAAACGATTTCTCGTGATCTTGCCTTTGATTTAATGACCTTGGGCTCAATGCCATAAAAATCAGCCACGACATTGACAATATAATCTATTGTGAGGACTCTTTTGTTTTCTTTAATAATTTGCTTCATAACCTGGCGCACAAGCTCTGGTGTTATTTTTTTAGTGCCAGTCATTGTGGAGTATGCAATTATAGAGTAAAGTACGCCTTCGAGTTCACGCAGGTTAGTATTAGCTTTTTCTGCAATATAGTTAAGTACTTTTTCTGAAATATCAATTCCTTCTTGATATGCCTTGTGTTTAAGAATTTTCAGTCTTGTTTCGAAGTTTGGCGTTTTAAGCTCAACTGTCAGACCCCATTTGAGACGCGACAAAAGGCGCTCTGTTATGTCGTGCATTTCTGCTGGTGGGCGGTCGCTTGTGAGAATTAGTTGTTTGTTTCTTTGGTGCAAACTGTTAAATATGTGGAAGAAACTTAGTTGGGTCTTTTCTTTTTTGGCAAATTCATGAATATCGTCAAGGATAAGGACGTCAATCATTTGATAAAATTCTATGAACTTGTTCTTATTGTTATTTTGTATTGCGGTTGTAAACTGGGTTTCGAATTTGTCTGCTGTTGTATATAGGACTGTAAGTTCTGGGAACCGTTCCTTGATACGTATGCCAATGGCTTGAGCAAGGTGTGTTTTACCAGTACCGACGGGTCCGAAGATCATAAGGGGATTGAACATGTGTATGCCTGGTTTGTCAGATATCATAAGTCCAGCGCTACGTGCAGCGCGGTTGCAGTCGCCTTCGATAAAGTTTTCGAAGTTATATTCTGCTTTGAGATTTGAGTTGATCTTTTGTTTTTTTATGCCGGGAAGTACCAAAGGATTAGAGATTTGGTCTGCTTGTACGGGTATGGAACGCGGCCTATTCTCAGGGGGTGGAGTTGTCTTGCCCGGTAAAATATACATACCCTGCTTTGACTGTCCGTTTTTCTTCTTATTGTCTTTTTTGACAGCAACGATTTCGTACACGAGTTTTGCATCCGGTCCAATGACATTTTTCAGAGCTTTGCGCAAAACGTCTATATAGTTTTCTTCTAAGTATTCGTAGTAATATGGACTGGGTACACGAATAGTAAGTTTATTGTTATTAATCCTGACAGGTTCTATTGGCTTAAACCAATTGTGAAAAGATTCAGGCGATAGATTGACCTTTATAATGTCCAGGCATTTCTGCCAGACATTAAAAACATCCCTTTGCATAGCTTCCCCCTTGTTTTGTATTTTAGATATTATAAATGCTTAATTCCCTTGCAATGAATAATTTTGATTTGTGAAAGTGGCTAAAACTTTCAATGTAAAAATGAGAAAAAATTCTCAAACAATAAAATGGTTTTACATGACAATTTTTCAGATTTTTTTTATGATTTTATCGTTCAAAGCATTATTGAAATGTTAAAAAAGTTTTAGTGTTAAATTATTGAATATTAGTGTAATAGCTAATTGCTTAAGTTATAGTGATTTAATT
>JALWCU010000041.1 GCA_027015275.1 Bacteroidales bacterium
GAGAAGTTCCAGCACTTTAACCCAATCTTTATTGTTTTCCTCACACCTGTTGTTGTGTGGTTCTTTGCTAAGCTCAACGAAAAGGGCAAAGAGCCTTCTACACCGCGTAAAATTGCTATTGGAATGTTCCTTGCCTCATTGGCTTATATCATTTTGATAATACCTTCGGTACACTTACCAGCGCCTAAGGTAATCGGCGATGCTGGTTCACCAGAACGTGTTTCGCAGTATTGGTTAATCACGACCTATCTAACGTTGACCATAGCAGAGCTATTTCTCAGTCCAATGGGCATCTCGTTTGTGTCCAAGGTTGCGCCACCTAAGCTCAAAGGTTCTATGCAGGGTGCATGGCTCGGTGCAACGGCTGTCGGCAACCTCTTGCTACAGGTGGGTAGTTATTTCTGGGCACGACTTGAGCTGTGGCAGGTATGGGCAATTTTCGTGGCTGTTACATCCCTATCTGGCTTGTTCATGGTATCAATACTCAAGAAACTGGAAAGTATAACAGCTAATAGTAAGTAACGCTATTACAGCACTTTATAACAAGGAAGCCCCTGCAAGGTTATTCCTTGCAGGGGCTTTTTTGATGTTAATCTGACGGCCTTATTACTTGCTTTTTTTACGCACTACAACATAGCTGAGCAGAAAAGCTGGTGGTGCATCAAAATTGCCATTGGGACTTGTATTGGTTATTGTTAGAGTATCGGTAGTACTAAGTTTACTTGCAGGTACTGTAAAAATTTGTGTATTCCATGTTTTGTTAGAAAAATTGTTTGGACCGTCAAAAAGAGTAGTATCATTCAATTGTATTTTGATTGGACATTTTTCGGGTAAAAAATCATCCGCACCTGTTATAACTATCTCATAATTAGCCGAAGTGTCTGCGTTTAATGAAAAGGTCGTAGTCATCTGAGAAGTTGATGTGCCTTGACCTGTGATAAAGGCTGTTGGACGGTCTTCGAGATTAATCCCTTGTGCGGAATTTGTGTAACCATAATTTATAACTTCACAACCTGAAAAGTCATCAGGTTTTATAAGAATTTCAGTACTGTCATTGGGATCAAAATTCCCATCTTTGACTGCATAGTACATCGTAATAGAAGCATCAGGGCGGTTAATAATTTCCTGAACTATAGGATCTTGAAGAGCCTGATTAACTTGCTCTACAAAATGTGCAGCACGGGCAATATGTACACTATCAGCATACGTCCAAAACTCGGGACTACCATTATTTATTTTTTGTAGCTTAGAGTCCAAACTTTCTAGACTGTCTAAAGCTTTGTTAAGTAAATCTGCATTTCTCAGGGCATCGAACGACGTTTGATATTCAAAGGGGTCGAAAACCGAAAGCCATGTGTTCATATCTTTCAGAATTGGATACGAAATAATGTCTGTTAATTTCATTGCAGCGTCTTTGGCAGTGGCTTCGGGATCATAAGCCTTGTAATTCCACGTCCAGGCAGCCACATCGACCATAGCTCTACTTTTGTCAATATTTGCCCCGTTCATCAAATAAGCCTTTATATCACCCAGATAACCAGCATAATACCAGTCCCTTAGACTATAGAGCGGATCTGTGAAATAATCATAATCATAAGCATGACCAGTGCCAACATCATTTTGGAACACAAATGGTTTGCGTTTAATGTTATTGACTTCCCATTGCACGTCTTCCTGCGTAACAGTCTGACTTCTTACCCTCGGTCCAGTCCAGTAAATGTCAATAGAATCAGGCAAGTTGC
>JALWCU010000042.1 GCA_027015275.1 Bacteroidales bacterium
CTCACTGCTAAACTCATTCAGCCCTCCCAGTCAACAGATAGAACAAAAACAAAAAATGCTCGATGAACTTCTCAATCAGGTATTAAATAAAAATCTGCGCAAATTGCTCAAACAATTGCAACAAGCGCTAAAACAAGAACAGACAAAGATAAAACCTAGGGATCTTGCTCAACTAAATCAGCAATATCAGATGCTTAGCCAAAAACTAAACAAAACTATAGATTTCTTCAAAAAAGTAGCAATCCAGCAAAAAATAGAAGAGCAGAGCAAAGCAATTAAAGACCTTTCATTACGACAAGACTCTGTTCGACAGGCAACTAAACACCATTCAGTCCCCAAAGACAAACTGGACCAAAAACAGGCACAAATACAAAAACAACTATCACAGGCACAAATACAATATCAAAAAGCCATGGAACAAAACCAGACTCTGCAACATCCAATGCCAATGCAGGACTTATCCGAGAGCTTCAGTAATATACAGCAAATGATGCAACAAAACAGGCAGCTACTTAATCAGGGCAAACGAAGCAAAAGCCGCAGACTCCAAAGCCATATAATAGACAGCCTCAACAGTCTCTCACAGAAATTGTCTCAGAACATAAGACAAGCCCAGGCCAAAGCCCAAATGATGGATATAATGAAAATCTACAAACTTATTTCATACATGGAATTTTTCTCTAACAATATAGAACAGACAATCACACAAACCAGAAAGCTTCATCCAAGCAATCAATCCCTTCCAGTCATTGGCGTGAGCATACAAAATTTAAATAATCAGTTCTCACCAATTGCAGATTCCATGCTATCGCTGAGCTCACAAAATATGCAGCTAGCAAACCTCGTTGACGACAAAATATACAAAATCAGAGCAGACTTCTCATCTCTACCCGAATATCTGGACAAGCGACAAAAAAATATGATACTTTTCACAGAAACAGATATTCTCAACAACTCAAATATTGTATTGCTAATACTGACAGAGGTAGCTAATTCAATGGAAAAACAGATGCAAAACGCTATGCCCAATATGCAGCAAAATCAACAGGGTAGTCAGCAAGCCATGATGCCACTTGAGCAGCTACAGCAGCAACTTCAGAAACAACTCGAAAAACTTCTTGAACAAGCCAAGCAAGGAAAGTTAAACCCAAAAGACCTTGCACAAAGCCTTATTTTAAAAGAAAAAATTAACTTTGAGCTACAGAAACTTTTGGATCAATATTCAAATTCACTAAAAGTATCGGAAAAACTAAAAGAAATTCAAAAAATTAGCAACCAAATGGAACGTAATCTCGTTGATAAACAATTGGATGAGTCTGTTTTGAAAAAAGCTCAATTGATGAAAGTTAAACTATGGGAAGCACAGAACGCTATTAAGAAACAAAATCAGTACGAGGGCATGGGGGCGATACCTGCGCAAAGTAGCAGCATCAATAAGTCCGAGGCGATGAAGAGCATATACAATGAGGGGCATTTCAAAAGCCAGCCCGGCCGTCAAAGCAATATTGACCAAAGAATTAATGTACGACTGGATGGAAATGAGATTTTCCACCATGCTGCTCACCTGGTAGCCGGCCAGAAACTGCACACTCATCGGAAAAATAACCCAGTAACCAAACAAGACACCTATTAGGAAAAAGAAACCGACCCAGAAGATGAGGCGGCGTCCAATATGCTGCTCATGGGGATAGAGACCGGGTTTAACAAAGCGCCATAGTTCCCAGACCAGATATGGGA
>JALWCU010000043.1 GCA_027015275.1 Bacteroidales bacterium
CGTTAAGGCTGCTGGCGTCCATAATAGTAATTTGCTTTGGCGCCAGGGTAATTATTTTGTCAAGGATTTGCTTTGTGTCTGTGATTTTGTCATATATTGGATCAAGTTCCGAACCGCTTGCAACTATGTCTTTCAGTTCGGTCATACATTGCTTGCTATTTATCAGGAACATCTGTTCAATGTTTTCGACAAAGATTTGGTTTAGATAAAGGCTAAGGCTTTCGAAAAAGATATTTATCTCGTTATCAATATTTTGCACGAGCGTACGCTTGTATTTTTTTATGTTGTTTTTCTCAATATTTACAAGTTTTTCTGGCGAAGAGAAGTTTTCTATAATTTCGCTTAGCATTCTGATAATCAGTTGTTTTCTGCTTTCTGCTACTCGGCTGGGCATGTCTTGTGCAATGGCTGCGAGCGCATCAATGTTTTTGTCTGTTTGATTTATTTGCTCTTGGATTTGCTCAGTGTTTTGTGCTTTTAATTGTTCGAGACTGAGTATGTATGATTGGAAGAATTTTTCGAAATTATAGGCAAAGCGCAGTGTTTCTATTCTGATTAGTTCTATATCCAGCAGGACAAGTTCCAGGAATTTTGTGTTTAGTAGCATTGCCAGATGTTTGGTTTGATACTTAATTTTGATGCTATGGGGGGACGAAGAGATTGTATGATGTATGGCTTTTGTGAGCCTGAGCGAGAGGGATGTAATTTGTTTTGTGATTTCTTCATCTCTAAATTCAAGGCTCAGGTGGTGTGGCAAGCTTTCGATTAAGGTTTGTATCTTGGGTTTTATTTCAATAATAATGTTTTCCATGGACTCGTTAATCTCGTCCAGGTTCTGCTGTTTAAACAGTTGTATCTGGCGCTGGCTAACCGTCAGCATATAGTTTTGATAGCGAAGGATATAACGTTGTCTTTGTTGCTCGGTCAGGTTATTTGGTCTGAGGATTAGTTGATTAACTACAGGAATTATTTTACCCAGCTTGTCCAGTAGCATTGTAAAATCGTCTGCCTGTAAGAACACAAAGGTTTGTATAGTGGACTCGAATATGTTATTTAGTTGTTGGTTAATTTGATTAAACAGCTCGTTTATACTCTCATGGCGTGATATAGTGAGTTTTTCTTGAGCAATAACTGGTTTTATCTGGATTTTGCGTGATTGTGCGAGCACAGGTTTTTGGTTTAGGTTAATGCCCAGGTTAAGGGACTTAAAGACTCGTGAAGCTCGTATCAGGGCTACTGTACCTATTTCAAATAGCAGTCTATTTGTTCGTTCGACAAATTCATGTTCTTGTCCTTGGGGTATTCCTGGCAAGCCCACAAAGACCAGGTCAGCTGTGTTTGATTCTTTGCGCACGATGTCGTAGAATGAGCGTTTTTCCAGTTCGTTATTAATGATTTTGACTTGAGCTTCTATTCTAAGGTTCGAGAGCATATCATTAGCACGGCGGTAAAGGTAGAAGGCTTTGCTATTATCATTGTTGACTATTAGCAGTCGTATTAAAGCCCCGCGCCAGGGCGGATTCATTGTCATAAGTTTTGCAAGGGTAAGTGCAAAATTACCATTATTTCCAGCACCACGCCACCAGATATCTATTTGCTTATAACGTCCAAAGCCATAACGGCTATCGTAGTCAATCAATATGAGGTTATAGTCCAGAGAGTGAATTATTTGCAACAGATGCACAAAGTTTTGTGGTTTTTTCGTATTACGGGGCCATCCCAGAATCACTGTATTTGGCTCTATTCCAGAGAATCCATAGGTGCGTACAATCATTTCAATGCCTTGATAGACGTCTTTGACAGTAAGGCTACGGAAAAATATTCCTGTCTCTTGACTACTTTGATCAATGTCAGTTTGTTGATATTTAGGGAAAAGGACTTCAGACTGTTCATTTACAATAAGGTCAAAATTGGTCAAAAAACCGTAATGTCCTACCAATGACTTAGCAAATTCGAGTAGATGTGGTCTGCGTTTAGCCCCACCAGTAAAGAGAATAATATTTGGCTGCCAGTTTTGATCATTTTCTGGTTTGGAAATAAGCACAGACAAACCTTTGCGAATCAAAGAAATCCATACGCTTCGCCACACATCGCCACCTTCGAGCTTGAGCTGACGACGCTCTAAGTAAAAGTAAATCCCACCAATGATAACAAATGCAGCGAGCATGGAAAGCATATCAATCTTGAACATAACAGCAAAGGCAAAGATAAAACCGATAATTCCCACTATTATTGGCACACGGAAGCTTGGTCTAAAATCAGTATCAGCCCAGCTTTCAAGCACATAAGCAAGATTTATAAAGCCATAGGATGTAAGGAAGAACATTGTAACAATTCCTGCAATAACATCGAGTTTACCAATAAGTACGCCGCCTTCTGCAATAAGATAAATAACAACCAAGGCTATGCGCGGCTCGTTGTTTTTGCCATAAGTTTTTCCCATGAAAGTGGGTGTAACTTTATCCTGGGAAAGAGCCTGCAGAATACGGGGTGCGCCGAGTATGCCACCCAGAGCCGAAGATAATGTTGCGCCCCAAATACCAGCTACCACGAGTGCAGGCATCCAGGCTGCGTGCATGGCTACATTATTGTCCGTCAGAAGGAAGTTTCTTTTTACAAAAAATCCATACCCCAAGGCAAGAGCTATGTAAACGACAAATCCTGTAGCAATTGCGGCAATTGTGCCAACAGGAATGTCTCGTTTTGGGTCGCGCAGATCACCAGACATTGCTACACCGGCTGTAAAACCTGTTACAGCTGGGAAGAAAATAGCAAAAATTGTTTCATACGGTACGTGTCCATGCGCAGCCGACCACAGAGGCGAGTCGGGATGAAGCTCTATGTTTATCCCAAAACCGGCAAAGATAGACACCAATGATACGGCTATTGCTGCTAAGATAAGATACTGTGTCTTGATAGCCAGCGATGTGCTAATCATTGCCAGAATGGTCAGCAATGCCAAAACCACACTGCCTACTATTCGGATAGAATTTGTGGACAGTGGTAATCCTACAAAATCAGAAATAGCTTTGATACTGAGAAAGTTTTCCGAAAAACCTACAATATACATAGAAATTCCCAGCGCTGTGCCCAGAGTAAGGGCAATGCCGATTGAGCCACCCATGGACAGACCGAGGCTGCGCGAGAGAATATAATAAATCCCGCCGGCTTTTATCTTTTTGTCAGTAGCAATAGAACTGATACTCAGTCCAGTAGAGAAAGATATGATGTGCGAAATAACAATGATTATTAGCGCTATAATTATTCCAGCCTGACCGACAACCCATCCCAAACGCATGTACATGATAACGCCCAGGATTGTCAGAATAGACGGAGTATAAACACCCGAGAATGCATTGAATTTGTATCCACGCGGCATAGCTAATGCTTTTTCGTATGCGATAAAGATAGAACAATTTTATTTTGTCAGAAAAGAACAGGCAGCAGATAAAAAAAGCGCAGCATTTCCATACTGCGCTAATGATAGGCTCATACCTGGCGGCATTGATTTTTTGCTTTGCAAAAAGCGCAGCATTTCCATACTGCGCTAATACTAGTCTCATACCTGACGGCATTGATTTTTTGCTTTGCAAAAAGCGCAGCATTTCCATACAGCGCTAATGATAGGTTCATGCCTGACGGCATTGATTTTTTGCTTTGCAAAAAGCGCAGTATTTCCATACTGCGCTAATGATAGGCTCATGCCAGGCGGCATTGATTTTTTGCTTTGCAAAAAGCGCAGTATTTCCATACAGCGCTAATGCTAGGGTCATGCCAGACGGCATTTTTTAGGTGCAGTATTACCATACAGCGCTAATACTAGGGTCATGCCTGACGGCATTTTTTAGGCGCAGTATTTCCATACAGCGCTAATGCTAGGGTCATGCCAGACGGCATTTTTTAGGTGCAGTATTACCATACAGCGCTAATACTAGGGTCATGCCAGACGGCATTTTTTAGGTGCAGTATTACCATACAGCGCTAATACTAGGGTCATGCCAGACGGCATTGATTGGAATGATAAAATTATCCCTGACTTTAGTTATTTTTGAACAAAAAAAGAAGTCAAGACTGGTAAAGCTTGAAGATTACGCTCACTTCATAAATTCATTGATTTATGTCCGCACAGTTTTGTTGTCCGCATTTATTCAGGCAAATTTTCTATCGAAAAAAATAAAACAATAGCAGGAAAAGAATTTAACTTGCTGAACTTACCTTTCTATCTGATTTCCAAGCTTGATGATTATTTGAGATTGCTTATAAAGTGAACAAACCCTGACTGCTTTGATATTAACTAGCTTTATTAATGCCTGTATATCAACGTAAATTAAATAAAAATTTGCCTGCAAATCATTAATGTTTTATTTTTGATAGTATCAAATGATAGTATCAATGAAACCACCTTATGAAATAACATCGGAAATTTTGAAGTTAACGACAAGGATCGGGGAAAAATTGTAAAAAGCAAGTTAACCACTAAACTAACTGATATGAAAAAAATAATTTTCTTTTTGTTTTTTGCTATTATTGCAAACTATATTTATGCTAAGCCAGATACGCTTGTGTTTAAATTTAAATATGGAATTGTTTACAGTCCTGATTTTTCTTCTAAATTTGACGGATTTATGCTTACTGCCGGTTTATTGAAAATCGACAACAATTTAACAAACAAAGAAAAAAATATCGTTTTTAATTATTTTGCAAGCTCTTGGTTGCATCTAGGATATTACCATCTTGATAAATTGCAAGATTCGTTAGACTATAAAAAACAATTCACACCAAATATTCATAAATTTTTCGCAAAATATAATACTTTTTTATCTGAATTTTTGAAGGCAATAAATTATTTTAGAAATGAAGAGGCTAAGTACAACTTTTCTAAATTCAATTATTATTGCGATGTTATAGGAATTCCTGATACTATCAGAGATTATTTGAACCCTAATAGCGTTAAATACGATATTCATAGGGCACTCTTTGGATTTGACGTCCGTTATTTTGAAAATATCCAACTTCTGCAAAAAATTGTAAAGTCAGAAGAAGCACTTTTACACTTAGGTCTAGGGGATTCAACGAAATTGAAAGAAGCGGCAAAATACAAAAAAGAATTAGAAAAATTAACAAAGCCTGTTCATCTGAACTCAACAATAAAAAGTCTTGTAAGTCTGACAGCCGAGCAAAAACAAGAGTTAGAAAAATTGTCTATTTATTGGGATTGAAAGAAATATTTGCTTTCCTGTTTTTTATTCCCGTGTAAGTCATCGTTATAGCTGAAAGGGAAGAGAAAAACCTGCAAAAATTTTAGGT
>JALWCU010000044.1 GCA_027015275.1 Bacteroidales bacterium
AAAGAAAATTCTGGAATTTACGTCAAGTGGTACACAGATAGCAGAGTATGATACTTATCAATTCGGCAATAAGATATATGCCAATGACCTTCTTGTCTATAATAATTCTTTGTATGTTGCCGATAGATTTAATTCCCTTGTAAAAGATTTAAAAGAAAAGATAAAAACAGCTTCTCTTTTTTCGGATAATGTTAATGCAGTCAAAGCAGCAGGTAATTTAGTATATATTCTCCACCATACAGATAGCACAGACCAGAGATATGGTTACAGGGCGGTGATAAGTATAGTGGACGAAAAGGGTAATGTTAATTATTTTATATCTGATAGTGTTAATCAATTTATTGCTATGGCCGTTGATCCCAAAGACCCGAAGCACTGGTTTTTGTCTAGTGATAGTCTGGGACTTGTTGAGATAAAAAACGGATATATAACACATATCTATACAGTGCAAAATTCTCCCCTAGTCGCAACCAACAATGATGTGAGAATTACAGGTTTAAAGTTTGATAAAAATGGGAAATTATGGATACTTTATAATTCAACAAAATATCCAGTGATAACTCTGAGCTCTGACTATACGTGGCAACCAATTACCGAATCATCAATAGCTGTGGGTCAGGCTTTTTCGCATTTTATTATTACTTCCCAAGGATTCTTTTACGCACCATTGAAAAGTGCCGGACTGTTGGCAATGGAATTAAGTACTGGCGATGCCCGTGTCTTTTATCCTTCACGCCGCATTGGTAGGCAATTAAACGATATTGCCGAAGACGAGGATGGTGTTTTGTGGATTTCTACTAATGATGGGTTGGGCTATTTTTCGACTCAGGATTTTACTTCATCTGATTTTAAAGCAATTCGTCCACTTGTACGAGTAACTCTCAATGACACAATAGTTTATGGCTATCTGCTGGATAATGCTAATTGTACGCGAATGGTGGTTGATGCAGGAAACCGCAAATGGGTCGGAACAAGCTATTTTGGCGCTCTGCTTCTAAGTAGTGACTGCCAGGAAGAGATAGGACATTTTGATGTTAATAATGGCTCAATAGTAACGGATAATATATATAATCTCGAATATAATCCCTTTACAGGTATTGTATATTTTCTCACAGATCAAGGTATAATTGCTTATTCCACTGATTCATCAATTAGTATGGATAATTTTAGTGAGGTCAGGGTCTTCCCCAACCCTGTGCGTCCATATTATAACGGGCCCATTACAATAACCGGACTTAAACATAATAGTCTGATTAAAATTACAGATCTGCAGGGCAATACTATTTTCGAAACGCGTTCTAATGGTGGTACTGCTGTCTGGAATGGTTTGTCTCGTGATATTAATTCACCCTGTTCTGGCGTTTATCTTATCTTTTGTACTGACGAAAATGGACATGACAAATGTGTGAAGAAACTTTTAATAATCAGATAATCAATGAAAAAAATAGCTTTTGGGATAATAGTTTGTTTACTTTCTATATCAATTTTTGCTCAGAACCCGCAGAAAGCTTTGCAAGATTTTTTGGCAAAGCCACAGTACAGAAGCGCAAATATTGGTGTATATGTCAAGGATTTGACTAATGATTCTCTGATAGTTGCTTATAATACAAACACTTATCTTACGCCAGCATCTTTGCAGAAGCTTATTACTACTTTTTGTGCATTGTCCACATTTGGTCCTGATTATAAATTTATTACAGACCTGTATTATGACGGTAATAT
>JALWCU010000045.1 GCA_027015275.1 Bacteroidales bacterium
AGAGAAAAGGAGATACTTTCCGCTATTGTTGAAGGTCTTACTTACAAAGAAATAAGTAAAAAATACAATATTGCTTCTTCAACAGTAAAGAAACATATTCTTCATATTTACAAAAAACTAAAAGTGAATTCAAAGGTTGAATTCATAAAAAAGGTTTTGGATGAACACCTGATTTAATACACCAAATGGTGTACTTGAACTGTAAAAAACATACTATTTGCCGAAAAAACTATCTGTATGGACAATACCGCTCATTGTTTTCCCTTGTTACACTGTTAACTATAAAATTATTATGGAGGTAATCATGAGCACAGAAAAAAAGGGAATTTTTGACTGGTATTTCAAATCAAATCTCCTTGTACGTATTCTGCTGGGCCTTGTTCTAGGCGCTATAGTCGGAATTATTGCAGGACCCGCTATCTACTGGGTAAATCCTTTCGGATCACTCTTTGTCAGATTATTAAAGATGATTGTAATGCCTGTCGTACTTGCTTCTCTTGTTGTAGGAGCTGCAAGTATCAGTCCGTCTGAACTTGGTAAAGTAGGAGTTAAAATTATTTTATTTTACCTTCTTACATCAGCCTTTGCCGTTGCTGTAGGATTGCTGATGGGTAACTTATTTAAACCCGGACTTGGCCTTGCTTTAGGTTCTGCAGCAGATGCAGCTGGGAAGACCTTAAATCAGCCCAAGTTTATCGATACGCTGCTTGCAATAATACCAAAGAATCCCTTTGGTTCGCTTTCTTCCGGAGCTGTTCTTCCAACTATCTATTTTGCAATTATCTTTGGTATTGGTATTTCATATCTTAAAACCAGTAAAGAAGAACGGCTTAAAAAAGTAGGTACAGTGCTATTTGATGTTTTTGACGGAACTGCTGAAGTTATGTACATGATTGTTCGAGGAGTTCTTCAATACGCTCCTATAGGTGTTTTTGCTCTTATAGCAGTAGTGTTCGCAAAACAGGGAGCAAAAGCAGTCGGTCCGCTGGGAATTGTTACCCTTGCCTCTTATTTAGGATATGTTATACACGTTGTAATAATATACGGCGGTTTGCTTCTTCTTAATAAATTCAGCCCTGCTAAATTCTTTAAAAAAGCCCAGACACCTATGGTAACAGCTTTCGTAACAAGAAGCAGCAGCGGTACTCTCCCTGTTACCATGAGTACTGCAGACGAAAACATGGGTATTTCTAAAAGGGTATACTCCTTTACCCTTCCGCTTGGGGCAACAATAAATATGGACGGAACTGCTATTTACCAGGGAGTCTGTGCACTTTTCATAGGGTTTGCCATTGGTATGCCTTTGTCATTCGGACAGCAGATGACAGTAATTATTACAGCCGTTCTCGCCTCAATAGGTACCGCCGGAGTACCGGGTGCAGGTGCAATAATGCTCCTCATGGTATTGAACAGTGTAGGCCTTCCGGTTGAAGCCGGAACTCCAGTTGCAGCGGCATATGCCATGATTCTCGGAATCGACGCTATCCTCGACATGGGAAGAACCAGTGTTAATGTAACCGGCGACATGACAGGAACACTTCTTGTAGCAAAAAGTGAAAAAGAAGTTGACACTGCAAAATGGGGTGCCTAACAAACATTTTGCATCGGATATAATCAAAGAGAGGGGTAAATCCCCTCTCAATTTTTTATCTGCTTGGATTTGAGGGACGGAGGAAGGATTTATGCCGCTAAAATGCAAAAAATGCGGAAAA
>JALWCU010000046.1 GCA_027015275.1 Bacteroidales bacterium
TACCTGTACCACGCCGCTTAAACTTCATTCGTTTTAGACGTGCGACGATATGGCGACTCGCAGTTGGACGTTTAGCAGCTTGGTATTGGCCATTTTGGACTGGATAATCAAGCATTTTCAGCGGATTAGGTTTATAAGCTGTTGTAATTCAGCGAATTATTATAATATATCTATTTCATCTGTATATTATATGCTATAATTCTCTTTTTCGTATACTTTCAGGCATTATTTTCTATATTGCGTTAGCGATTCTTTTGTATATTGTTTTAGCGGTTATTTAGTCATATTGTAAATTCACTCTTTTTGTGTTAATTTTAATAATTCGTATTAATGGCGTGTATTTGTTTATTTTAATTTGAGTTGTTTGTTTAATTTGGTGGTGTCGGTTTTAATAAAATAATATATATAATACCTGTGCCAGAGCGTTATCTGTTTTTCATAAGACACACACACAACACACACAAACACCCTTGTTTTATAGAAATAGATAATGCGGTTTTACAGGTATTAAACATTTTATTTTTATTACATCCATCATCAAAAAATTAAGCAGATATTTAAAATCCGAATACACGTAGAAAAGAATGAACGCAGCTAAAAAATCTAATAGCAATGATTGGTCATGAACTCAACCCAAAAGCAATAACCGGTTTTTCATTTTACATGCGTATGCATGTGTGTGTGTGTGGGGGGTTGTGCGTGCAAATATTTTCACCAGACAGCAGATTTTCACTCTATCATTATGCACGCGTGAAGCAAATCGACTGTCGTCTTTCCTATTTGCATTATGATGGACCATCTGCGTTGGAGATATCACTGCCTGAGATTTCGGGAGAGCCTGTCATTATTTGCTGTTATACATGTTATTTTCCTGATAATATATTATGTTCTAATCATGCGGGGGGTTCAGTCCATCAGCTATAGATGTCCGAATACCAGCACATATTAGCAAACCCATGTGACTGTTTGGCAGAAGAGCAACGCCATGATCCGGTCACCTCCATGGATTGTGGGCGACACCGTAAAGACAGCTTTACGTGTAGTTGTGCTCTATCTCAGTAACAAGCCGTGTCATAACACAAGCCTGCTATCGACCGTGACAGGTTTTAGGACTGCAACAGGGAAACACCCCAAAAATGATAATTGTTGTTGAGATTATATAGATATATCTGTCTGACTACTGAAGCAGTGTCCTCTGCCTTGTGACGAAAATAAATCATCATAAAGAGGGGCAGTTATAAGTAAGTGTCGTATTTCGTGAGGCTTATTCCTAGCTCGCCAATCCCAATCTACGATACAAATAAAGGCTTGAATCTTCTCTGCATTCCGTAATCCAGCTATCCATTCCCGAACCGTCTGGATATGAATAGCAACCTGTCGTAAATTGTTGTAGATCTCCGTGACACATACTCAATGACGTATGGAATCAACTTCCGATCAGGGCTAGATTGATACTAATTGCCTGTGAAGAGTAATATCTATATAATTTGTTAGTACTCATTCGCTAAATCCATCTTTGTTTTGCTGCTCACGTTTTCATGTCATGCACTAATGTTTACAAACTGTCCTCTCCTGACCGGAAATTTGGACTGATGTAAAAACAAGCTTCACTGAGCGGTCGAGCTTTCTTTTACGTTATTCGTGTAATTTGTTTTTTTTAGCAACATGGTACATAGGTGTTGGGTTGAAAACGATTACATACA
>JALWCU010000047.1 GCA_027015275.1 Bacteroidales bacterium
CCTTTGTTTCGCCGCTATCAGTTCGGACCCGTATTCCGTTTCGAAGCCAAGCTGGATCCAGGGCGCTTCCGTGAGTTCTGGCAATTGGACTTTGACACAGTGGGCAGCGACGACGTGGCAGTGGATGCCGAAAATGTTATGGTGCTCTCGGATGCTCTCGAGAATATTGGCATTAGCCGTGGAAAATATGTAGTCCGTATAAACAACCGTAAACTTGTCAAAGGCTTTCTGCGTGCCATTGGCATTGATTCTGAGCAAGTAGAACAAGATGTCCTGAGAATAATAGACAAGGCAGACAAGATTGGCATGCAGGGCGTTGCTGCGGAGTTAGGAAAAGGTAGAGAAGACAAAGCTTCTGGGGCTTTTATAGCTGGTATGGGACTGGAGAGCAAGTTGATTGACAAGATTATGGAATTTTTCCACGCATTCGAAGGCACAAAAAAAAGAGCCCAAGTGCTAAAAATTCTCAGTGATTTAAACGCAGAAAATGAACTTTTTGTCCAAGGTCTAAATGAACTCAGCCGTATAAACGACATACTATTACAACTTGACTATCACGAAGATAGAGCTATATTCGACCCGACTATGATTCGCGGTATGGGCTATTACACAGGTCCTATCTTTGAGGTCGAATATCTGGGCACTTACAAAGACGAGAAAGGACGCACCCGTCGCGTGGGGTCTATTTCAGGCGGAGGACGTTATGACGGACTTGTACAGCGAATTTTGGGACTTCGTGTACCAGCTACCGGCGCTTCGATCGGCGTTGACCGTCTGGCAGAAGTACTTATTAATCAAGGCCTTGTACCTGAATACATTGGACCAGTGCTAATAATAGTCTTTGATCAACAGATGATGCTCGAATATCAACGTCTGGCATTAAAACTCAGAAATGCGGGCATTGATACAGAAATTTATTATGGAAACCGCAAGGGACTGAAACAGCAACTTTCTTATGCTGACCAAAAAAGCAGCCCACTGGCTCTTTTACTCGGCGAAGATGAGCTAAGACAAAATGTCATTACTGTCAGAGACTTGCGCCTTGGCAAGGAGCTTGCAGATAAAATTACAGATAAAAAACAGTGGAAAGAGATGGTACAGCAGCAAGTACCACTCGACCAGATCGTTGAATACGTCAAAAACAAACTAAAAAAATAAATACCATGGCCGAAGAAATAGTCGTTACCAAAGACACCACAATAGAAGAGCTTGTGGACAAAGTGCCAGGAAGCGTTAAATATCTCATGGAAAAAGGCATTCGTTGTATTGTTTGCGGCGAACCTATCTGGGGCACACTCGAAGAAGCTGCCGAAGAAAAAGGCTTCGGACCCGAAGATATTGAGCAGTTTGTCAAAGACCTAAACGAGCTCGTCAAGAACCCACCAAAAGAGGACGAAGAGCTCAAAAATGTCAAAAAAATCGATGTCAAGACAATTGACCCTGACAAACTCGAAGAATAACACTTTAATACAGAAAGCCTACAAAAAAAGGGACGCCAGCTGGCGTCCCTTTTTTAATTAAAATACCACGGCTTAGAACTCAACTCTGAAGCCAAGGTTAAATGTACGTGGTAAACCAACAAAGACTTCTGCTGAGTTAACAGTATGACTTAGCTCATGATTATAACCATAGTACCCATTGTAGCGGCTATTATCTGTAGCGTCAGAAACATACAGAGCATTGAGCAAGTTGAATACATGGCCATAAACACTCATGTTGTAATTGCCAACTTTGAATCTATAAGAAGCATGCAGGTCAAATATATAGTAATCAGGTACTTTCCAGACCTGTGTACGATCATTCTCGTCCGTACGACTTGTTGGTTCGAAATTAGAGTAATAATTTGTATAATAACGACCTTCAAGCTGTAGTCTCAGTCCATCAATTGGTTTGAGAGTCAGCATGCTAGCAAACTGCGTCTGTGGTGCATCACCTACTTTCAAACCTTTTGTATAATAAGTTTTAGTTTGTACTGAAACCTGACCAGTCTGATCATCATAAGAAGAGTACTGACCTGATACATCATTTGTGTAAATCCAGTTACCAGCTGAACCAATCAAGCTCAAATCCATCCAGATTGTTGGATGCAAGTATGCCTCGAGCTCTATACCCTGGTGCAATTCGTTCAAACCAGTAATAAAGATAAGCTCTTCCTGGTTTGTTGCTTCATTGTAAGAACCGATTGAAATTGCACGGTCTTTCCATAATGTGTAATAATAATTACCTCGAATATCAAACAAGCGAGAAGGATGCTTGTAAACGAAGCCAATTTCTGAAGCCTCAAAAATCTCGTTATGTGGATTCGGAGCCATGGCATGCAGACGGTCGCTGATGACATTGTCAAAAATAGGGGTCTTAGAAATATAACCGAGATTTATATATGTCTTCAGACCTTCGATTGGACGATAGCTGAAACCAGTCTTAATCTGGTAACCCATCAAGACCTTACTCTTAAGTACGAGCTCATGACCAGGATTTTTAGGGTCCTGGACAAAATGATTATTATGCTGATATTTAACAAATGAATTTCCTAGAGTCAAATAAGCAGTCATCTTGTCATTAGAATATTCAGCTTGTCCGTAATATCCGAACCACTGAACAGTATTTGTGAAATAATAAGCAATTTTATCACCAAGTCCGCAAACACTATCTTCTGGATGTAGCTCATTACCAGTAAAGATGAAAGCATCACCGCCTAAGAGGTCACGAACTTCACGGAAGTGATGAATCTTAGCATAACGACCATCAATACCAAAATTAGCTTTGAGATGTTCATTGAACAGAATACGCAGTTTGCTCAAAACGCCAAGAGTCCACTGCTCATTAACACTGTTACGCAGAATACCTGCTGAGTGTCCGCCCTGGTTATTTGCAATAGTTCCGTCCCAATTAACAACGCGTGATGGATGTGTGGAATAATCCCAATCCATGTGGCCATAAGTACCTGATCCACCACCTCTACCACCAGAGTAATAAAGAACTGTGAACAAAGAAACTTTCTTGTTAAAGTGATTGTAAATATTCAAGTTAACAAGTGGTTTGTGGTAATAATTTTCACGCTCATTAATAAAATTCGGACTATGACGCTTATGTGTGCTACTGTACCAGTACTGTTTGCCAGTGTAATCAGGATTAACCCAGTTCCAGTTTTCGTTATAGAAACGGCCACGAGCATCTTGATGATATCTTTCTACTGTTGCATGAGCACCACCTAATGCCAAGAAATAAGTGCTATCATAAGCAGCAAGATTCTGCTTATACAAATTCTGGCCGTGACGCTGGGGAGCACCAAGTGCGTAAAACTCAATTTTTGTCTTCTTACTGACCTTGTATGTAGCACCGAAATAATATGCCCAAGCATCAGTCCAAGTACCATCAATCACACCAGGACCGAATTTACGGACTAACGAAGCACTAAGTGCAAATTTGTTGTTTATCAAACCAGTGTGGTAAGTAATTGTGGTCTTTGAAAGAGCAAAACGGAACTGTTTTCTTAGAGGATCATTAAACATCTGGACTTCAGACTTCAGGATAGCACCCCGCTTCTTGGCAGCAGGACTTGTAACTATGTTAACAGTACCACCGATAGAAGGAACTGCCAAGTTTACAGCGCTCATACCACGCTGAAGCTGAATAGAACTTGTTGCATCAGAAATTCCGTCCCAATTGGACCAATAAACCCAGCCATTCTCCATGTCGTTAACAGGTACACCATTTATCATAATAGCTACGTTACGCTGATTGAAACCACGTACATTAATACGAGCATCACCAGAGCCACCACCTTGTGCAGTAGCATAAACACTAGGAGCTATATTCATAGCCAGAGGAATATCCTGTGTGCCGAGGATTTGATCTATCTGACGGCGACCAATATTTGACAAAGCAACAGGAGTACGCTGCTCAGAAGCACGCTCTGCAACTACGTAGATTTCATTTAGCTCAGTAGTAACAGATTTTAAGGCAATATCACCTAAATCAATAGACCTTTTTCCTGCCAGATTTACCTCAATTTCTTTAGCTTTATAGCCTACATAAGAAATCTGTAATGTAACCTTGTCCCCTTTTAGAGAAATCTCAAAGTTGCCGTTTATATCTGTCATCGTACCATTATTAGTACCTTTGACAGCAACGCTTGCACCAACGAGCGGAGAATTATAATCCGCATCTACTACAGTACCTTTGACAAGTGTTTGAGCATTAGTGAGAACACTGCCAAACACTAAAACAAAGAGCAAAATAAGGAATCTTTTCATTGAAAATAATTTTTGGGGTTTCCAGTTTCAAAGTTATGTTAAATTTAAAAAAAATTCAAATTTTTGTTTTAATCTTATTTGCTTATTTTTGTCATTTGGGTAGTTGAGAATAAAGTATAATGGACCTTATAACACTGATAGCTATATCGATTGGACTATCAATAGACTCATTTTCAGTATCTTTCGCCGATGGAATAGCTTTTCCAAGAATGAAGCTTGGACGTAAACTTTTGATTTCGGAAACGTTTGCGGTTATTCAATTTAGCTTCACAGCAATAGGGTGGTTTATGGCAGGACCAATAATCAAGTACCTTAGTCACGTGGATTACTGGTTAGCCTTTGTATTACTAACTTACGTTAGCATAAAAATGGTCATTGAAAATGAGGAAGAGGAAAATGTTAAATGTTTAAATTTTGGAAACATAGTTCTACAAGGCATGGCAACCAGCATTGACGCTATTATCGTTGGTTTTAGTATGGTTACTGTGTGGCAAACAATTATACCTCAAGCTAGTATAGTAGGTATAGTAACGCTTATCTTTTCATTATTGGGCTTTGCTCTGGGAAAAATAATCGGCGAAAAACTCATTAAAATTTCCCGATATTTTGGTGCAAGTATTTTGTTTCTCCTGGGTCTAAAAATACTTTTAGAACATCTTCTTAGCTAATTATTTCTGTCTCAATATCTTTTCCCGCAGAATACTGCTTTAACAACTCTATTATCTTATCCACATCATGCTCAAAGCCTTGTTTCACGCCAAAGTTAACTACTACTAGCATTACTTTATTTGTTTCTCTGGTTATCATAGTGCGAACAGAGTCTGTTGTGGGACTTCCAAAAGCCCCCAATTGGTCTCTGAAAACAGGTAGATTTTCTACATTAATAATGCCACGCCCAATAGCCTGGTAAACATCATCGCTCCGTCCAACATCGAATGTTATATTACCTTGAATTTTATCGTAGTCATATCCGCCTATGGAATAGCCAGTTATGATTGATGCAAGGTTTATAGTATCCACTATATTGCTTATTTGATAAAGTCCTTTACCCTGAATAATACGGCGCAGAAGAGCCTCAGCAGAGGGCCTGTAACGGGCTGGCTCCTTACCCAAAGCTCTGTATGCGGCTCTGGTAGTAGCTATTGCAGGTATCAGTTTTATTTCCTCTATAGCCATCTGCTTGAGCCGCTTTTCTTCCTCTTTTATTCTGTTTACAAGGTCTGGGTTGGTCTGCTGGAAATTAATATTGCCTATTATAACACCAAGCCTTGTGTCTGGAATTTTACTAGCAATTGCCTCAGAAATACTTATTTTTTTCATCTGGTAGATAGTTTGTTAATGATGGTGTAACTCAGGACCTTTGATAACCGGTTCGACTCCTTGTGTAAGCCATTGCATAGCTTCAGGTGAATTAGAGAAGACCTTGACCTCGGCATTTTTATTAGCAAATTCTCTAAGTCCCTGGTTCACTTCTCTTACCAAATCATTAGAGATGACAAGCGCTATCTTCATCACTTTAACAGAAAGAAGTGGCGGTAAAACTTCCTGTTCAATCCAGTTTATGAATTTTTTATCAATTCTATCTTGTATTATTTGCATATCCCAAAGAATGAGGCGGCCAGGACGTTTGAGCCTTTTGACCATAAAACGTTTAACCTCTGAATAATACCCTACCTCATCCATCAAATCTGCGGGTTTTGTCCATTGAATGTGAAGTAAATACTTAGTTTCAAGGTAATTTGCCGTGATAAAATGAGATTTATAAACCAACATTTTTGCTTTAAAATTAATAATCTTTTTTTAAGTGCGAAATCAAATAAATATGAACTTTGGTCAAATATCCAAAATAGCTATATAAGAAACAGTTATATTCTCCAGACAAATTAAAATTTTACTTATGAAAAAAACTTTTTATTTCTTACTGTTAACATTTGGTATTATTGGCATCATGACCTTTACTAGTTGCGAAAAACTGGTAACACCTCAAATAAAGCAAATTTTACCTGATGATGTGATGCAATCAATGATTGATCTGGGAATGCCTATTAACAAGGGACTCACACCACCAGAACTTAGTGGGACTTATCACGTAAGTCCTTTCGTACTTTACAAATCAAATATCGAGAGCGACCAAGAAGGTAGAACTTTTGCTGACTTTGACGTAACTTTCTATGATTTTAATTCCCAAGATCTTAGCGTTAAGCTCTCTTATGTCAATGGACCTGAAAGTGGCACAGGACTGGGTGCTTATGTTATGGGTAGCAATAATGATTTTACAGTTGTTGTTCAGATGCACTCACAATATTACACAGGTGATTCTGCTGTTATAGATATGGTGTTGTCAGGCAAACTCACAAGCGATGGGATAAAGGACTTTTACTATGCCAATTTCATGATTGATGATTATGGAGACCCCAGTAACATCTGGATAGAAAAAGGACAGGGACGTGTGATCTATGACAAGGACGGTATGTCCGAAAAGACTGCTAAAGCATTGCTGCTATCACGCGGTTTATCAGGTTCAGCAATTAAGTAACATGGGAATGGCCTTTTGAGCTCATTAGCTTTCATCAGAGGAGACGTCGTTGTACGTCTCCTTTTTTTATTATCTTTACTGATGAAAAATAAAAAAATATTACCATGAGACGTAAAAATATTGCACTTGTTGCACACGACAATCGTAAAAAAGACCTTATTGAATGGGTCGAATGGAACTGGAAGGAGCTTGTTCCTCATAGGCTTTACTGCACTGGTACAACTGGGAAACTTGTCGAGCAAGTACTAAAAACAAAGGATGAGCCTTACGAGCTAATCAGGTTAAAATCAGGACCTCTTGGTGGCGACCAGCAACTGGGAGCTCTCATAGCCGAGGGTAAAATAGATATTTTTATCTTTTTGTGGGATCCAATGGAGCCTCAGCCACATGACGTTGATGTAAAAGCACTACTTAGACTTGCTACACTGTACAATATTCCAACGGCAATGAACCGTTCTACAGCAGATTTTATAATCACGTCATCCTTGTTTAACACCGATTACAAGCCAATTCTTAAAGATTATTCCACTTACTTAAACCGGTTTGTCCCCGAATACAAAAAGTTACAAGACAGCTCAAAACTTTCGGAAAAATGAAATTTATAAAAATTTTATTTTATTTGGTGATCGTACTTATCGCTGGCTATTTTGCTGCCATTTTTTATTTTCACTCCCGAGATCCGCTCGTCAAATGGGATTGGAAGAAAATTAACACTGACAAAGTCTGCTACCCCAAAGACTTCCTTTGGGGCACTGCTACAGCTGCTTACCAAGTAGAAGGCGGATTTCATAACAACAACTGGACCTGGTGGGAAAAGCAGACAAGAGCAGACGGACGGCCTGCGATTCTCAACCACGATACTTGCGGAAGGGCAGACGACGACTGGAATCTTTACCCGCTTGATATAAAGCTCATGAAAAAGCTGGGTGTAAATTCCTACAGATTCTCGGTAGCATGGTCTAAGATCATGCCCACACCCGATAGCATCAATATAATGGCTCTAAAACATTATCAAGAACTTTGCGATACACTACTTGCCAATGGCATAGAGCCAATTATTACTCTGTTTCATTTCACCTATCCATTTTGGTTTCAGCAGATTGGTGGTTTCGAAAAAACAGAGAACATCAAATATTTCGTACAATTTTCCAGGATAGTGTACAAAGCCCTTGGCGGCAGAGTGAAATACTGGGTTACTATTAATGAGCCCGTTGTATTAGTTTACTCTGCATACTTTATAGGAGAATACCCGCCGGGGAAGCAAGACCCCAAACTCACAGCAGTAGTGTTAGCTAATTTACTAAAGGCACACCAGGCCGTTTATAATGCTATCAAACAAATGCCAGGCGGTCAAGAAGCTAAGATAGGAATCGTTAAGAATATCATGCAGATGGACCCATATCGACGTTACAATTTACTGGACAATTTGATTGCATATTTTGCTGACCTTAATTTTAATCAGTCTCTTCTCTCGGCATTCAGCACAGGCAAGTTTCATTTTTATATGCCAGGCATGGTAAACAAAAAGATGTTATTGCCAGATTTGCCACAAACACTTGATTTCATTGGGCTTAATTATTATTCACACAACGCTTTTCGCTTTGTTGGGGACCTGGATAAATCCCTGACAGCTCTGCCATATCCTGGTGAACCACTAACAGATATGGGATATACTGTTTATCCCGAAGGACTGTATCGTGCAATAAAGCGCATAGCAAAGCTACACAAGCCAATTATTATTACCGAAAATGGCATAGCAGATTCCCTGGACACCCAGCGCTATGATTTTATCAAACGTTCTCTCTATGCCCTATCCAAGGCAATATCTGAGGGTTATGATGTGCGCGGCTATTTTTACTGGTCTCTGTTAGATAATTTTGAGTGGAACCTCGGTTACAGCCAACGCTTTGGACTTTATAAAGTAAATTTCAAGACCGAGAAAAGGACACTTCGAAAAGGTGCTAAGGCCTTTGTAGAGACCATAGACAAGTGGCAGAGAGAATGCTTCAGATAATCACTGACTAAGCTTAAAAAACTGAGGCCGGCTATAGAAGTCAGTCTCAGTTTTCAGAAAATAATTAAAGTTAGTAATTCCCCCTGTTTTCTACTTACTCTCAGTGCCACGCGGCATACGAAGTCCCACAACAAGCATGTCATCGAGCTGCTCGTTATCCACGTCCGGATTCATCTGCATCCAATCATCGATAGTTTGTTTGAGAAATAATTTCTGCTCTTGCATAGACAAATACTGAATAGAAAGAAGCAATTTCTTAAATCTTGCAGATCCAAATCTCTTGTCATGTGGACCGCCAAACTGGTCTAATATACCATCCGAAAATATATATAAGCTATCTCCTTCCAGTAGATTAATGGTCTGATGCGTAAACGGCTTTATTTGCTGAAATCTCCCTATTGGCATCTTATCTGCCTTTATCTGAACAAGTGTGTATGCACTGTCTTTCACTAATTTTACCTTATCGCTCTCTTGTGGAAAATTATCTTTCACAGTCTCACGCACAATATACAGAGGATTATTAGCTCCAGCAAAATGCAAAGTCTTTCGGTCCGGTTCCAGAATATAAAGTGCCATATCCATTCCGTCTTTTTTCTCCTCACCCTCGACCTTGTGAAAAGTGTTTATGATCCTATCTCTGAGTTGCTCTAATATCTCGGATGGCATTATATCATTCTTCGCCTTGACCATAATATCATTCAAAAAAGTCATGCCTAACAGGCTCATAAAAGCACCTGGCACTCCATGCCCCGTGCAGTCAACGGCTGCTACAATTATTCTATTACCTTTTTCGTGAAACCAATAAAAATCGCCACTAACTATCTCTTTGGGACGGAAGAAAATAAAATACTCAAATTCTGAAAGAAAATCTACGCTCTCAGGCAGCAATGCCCTCTGTATAGTACTTGCATATACAATACTATCGGTAATATGTTTTTTCTGCTCAGAAATAATCTGATATTGCTCACGTGCCAGATCTCGCTGCGATTCTATCTCTTCCTTTTGCTTGAGAATTTCCTCTTTTTGGTTAATAAGCTCAATATTCTGCTGCTCAATAACTTTTTTCTGGTCCGAAACCATCTTATTCATCACATACTGCGCTTCTACTACAGTGAAAAAAGCAGCAAACAAAGTAGCGTACTTTAAAAATTTAGAATGAAATAAAATATATGGATCCTGAATGTAATCTGGGAAACTATATGAAAAGAAAAATACTGCTAAAACCAAAAAGAATGCAAACCAAAATATCTCAATAGCAATGAATTGATTTTTATTTACAGGGAAAATTCCTAGGAATTTAATTTTCAATGTTTCTGTTTTTTAATGATTTTTGTAAATTAATACACAAATTTTGCACCGAAACAATTAAATCAATTCTTATGAATCTTAAATTTGATTTCTTTAAAGGTAAATCCGAACGAACACATGAACGGGAACATGTCAGCTCAGGTGAAGTCATAATCTTTGGTATTATTCCACTACTGTTTATCATGTACCTACTGTTAGCCCCTGTATATAAGATAGTTAACAAGAACCTGAAGGCTAAACCAATGTTCATAATAAGCGATAACCTGAACCTACGTTCTGACAAAAAGCCAAATGCTTATGTTATTGGTAATTATGACTATGGGACAGAGGTCAAAGTCTATAATACCTTTGACAATCAATGGGCAGAGGTTTCTGTTGGTAAGAAAAAAGGTTATATGTCATTGGAATATCTTGTAAATCCAGAAATCTTTTACTTAATCGACGGCATGTTTGGTAATTCGCTCGCCCAAAAAGTTGTAAACAAAACCTCATACAAAAAGGCTATTGCAAATTATTTCTTACAGCATGGAATCGTCAGCAATATGCCAGACCAGATAAAAGTACAACTTTATGGACACAAGGGTAAAGACAAGCCCGTATGGCAACTCTTCGTGCTACCTGGCAGACCTAAGTTTAATTCATATTGTTACGGGGATTTCAATGGCGACAAAAAACAAGACGCTGCTTTTGTTATCACCAACAAAGAAACTAAACAAAACCGACTTATTATATTGAGCGTAAACAATATAAACGGTCAATATGGCTCTACACTATTTTCTATGGATTTCCCGGATAACTGGTATTACATAAGACTGGCTCCCCGCGGATACAGATTCATTATTGATAGTGTAAAGACACGCATACCAATCGACGGCATACTCATTGGCTCAAACAGAGACCCAGCCCTGCATGACCCACTACGCTTGCTCTTATATGACGGTCAACAATTCAGAATCTATGACCAATCTGTACCAGTAAAAAAGAAAAAGGAATAACATTTACTTTAGCAGTGGAATAACAAAAACACCTGTAACACCATTATCACAGGTCTTTACTACTGTCCATTTCGTTTCGACCTGGTGTTGCCCATCAGAAATTATCATATCTAACATTGTCTGGTCTCCATAAGGCGAAAGATTATATCTGACAACCTTGGTTATAGAGTTCAAAGGCACTGCTAGCTTTTTATTTGAAGACAAATCTTTGCCAACCAACATTTTATTAATAAAGCTCAATGTGTCGCCATGATTAACCTCCTGCAAATAATGATGCACAAAATTCTTCTCTACACATGAAATAATAGCCCAATGATCCTTTTTTTGAAGAGCCAAGGACAAAACTTCTGCTAAGGCCCATTGCCCATCTTTGGCAAAATAATCAGGCTCCATTCGCATCTTCAAATCATTAAAAATTTTAGATGCCTGGAGTTGCCCCTGGTCAAAGACAACGTAAACTTTGCCATTCTCAACCGCAAAATCCATTGGATAGCCCAAATTATACATATCTATAATGTCCTTAGAAACAGGCTTGAGCAAATGCACTGAACAGAGCACATCCTCCTCAGCCGTGCGACGTCCAGCTCCCCCAGACATTAAATCAACAATGGCCCACTGTTTAGACGGAGATGTTGACAGAACACTAACTACCAAACTTGTATCATCACTATCCCAACCCACCATTTTAGCCAGTCTTCTGGCAGAAGCCAATGTATAGGTGGCTCTGTCTGTTTTTACTAAGATTTTTTGCCTTGATGAATCTTGATATACACTTACAACTTTTTCGTCCTCGGGTAATTCTTCTATCTCTGCTTTATTCTGAAAATGTATCTCACTTATGCATGCGTCATTCCACTTCGTGCCAGGATAGACGTCCATTATTTGAAATTTGACAAAATAAAAATCCTTCAATGTGCTAAACTCCTTATCATCAATCAACTGGTCATAATTCTGCTTAATAAACTCTCTTAATACTTTATTACCAAAAGATGTGAGTTTGTCCCTGTCCAAAGGAAAATTAAAAAACTGGTATCCTTCAGAATCCCTAAGCTCTATGGTAAAAGTCTGAGGATAGGCTCGTGCATAAGCACTAAAACCAATCTGAGTCTGGCGCATATCATCCGTAAATCCAACATAAATAGTCAGCTTTAATCGCTTAATTCTATTATTTTTCTCGAACAAATCATGAGACTTTTGATAACCATTTGCTATTGCTATGTAATGTGGAATATCCTGCGACATCACCCGACATACCCACTGCCCTACACCATTGCCATGACTTGCCTCTACCCATGCTGTAGAAAAATTATTATCTAATAAATTCTTGGGACTATAGGGCCCAAAAGAAAAATCAGCTGGTTTGTTGAGTTCAGAAGAAGCGCAATAAATACCCTGTGCATCAGTGAAATTAAAAATCTTCCAGCCCTCTGCCCATGCTAACTCCTGGGAAAATAACGGAAAATTAAAGAGTACTCCCAAGACTGATATTAAAACAAAAACCTTTTTCATCTCTGCGGATCTAAATTTTTGCAGAATATAAAAATTATTTATTAAACCTGATTAATATGAACAAAAATACACGGGAAATTGATAAAATTCAATACACTTTCACTTTTCCCTAAGATAGTATTTCCATAAGATCAAAATAGACCAAACAGACATTAAAAACAAGTGATTCAACTTATTAGACCGAATAAAAAAACATTTAACATAAGTTCACCTTTATTATAATCCTTATAAAAAAATACCCTCACAGTCTCAAGACCACGAGGGTTAGCTCTTAAAGAATAAAGATGCACAAACTTAGATATACCCTAAAATAAGCTTAGCTTCGTCACTCATCATTTCCAGATTCCACGGTGGATCAAATACCGGATTAATCTTCACCTTATTGACCCCAGGTACACGAGAAATTCTGTCCTGCACAGAAAGAAAAACCTGATCAGCAATAGGACAGTTGGGCGCTGTAAGGGTCATATCAATTTCCACATTATTATACTCGTCAATATCAAGGCTATAAATAAGTCCAAGATCATAAACATTAACAGGTATCTCTGGGTCATAAATCTCTTTCAGCGCTTTTATAATCTCCGCTTCTAGCTTCATCAAATCTTCAGGACTACTAGTAGCATTATTCTGTTCCGACATATTTATTAATTTTTATATTTATTTGCAATCTCTTTTATTCTCTGTATCATGGCAATAAGGCCATTAGTTCTCGATGGCGAGAGATGTGTCGTCAAGCCAATATCTTTGACAAAATCTATTTGTGCATCTGTAATTTCTTCTGGGCTCAGGTCATTGACTACCTGAAGCAGAAGATAAAGCAAACCCTTAGTTATAATAGCATCGCCATCTCCACGGTAATGTAGCTTACCATCCCTGAGATCCGCAACTATCCATGCCTGCGAGACACAGCCTTCAACAAGGTTCTCACGAGTCTTATATTTTTCATCCAAAGGCTCCAATTTTTTACCAAGATCAATGATATATTCATATCTTGACATCCAATCTTCGAAAAGCGAGAAATCATCAACAATTGCTCGCTGCCGATCTAAAATTTCAGACATTTTTATCCTTTTTTCTGCAAATATAAAACTTTGCTCCGAAAATCAAAATATTTTTCCTAATCCTGGTACTTCGTAGCTTTTATCTGAATTGTGAGCGGCACAGAAGAACTCCTGAGCATCAGCTCAAGTGCATTGTCGTAAATCTGACCTTGTGCTTTGTCAAAATAATAACAATCCCCCTGTTGGCAAGTTAGTGTTTTTTGATAACTAAACAGGGGCTGATTAATTCTGAGAGTCAGTTCATTAGGTATTCTCATCGTTTTACCGTGAATAGAAAAATACTCATCCAAGCTCCATTGCAACTGGATGTTCTGATCCCCATAAGCCTGATTAACTATTATAATCGTCTCAAAAGTGGTATCATAAACACTTTGATTGCCCTGACTAAAGCTAATCTTTATTTGAGCATGATATAACCCTGTATAAGTAATAATATCGCTCTTGTTGCATGAACCAAGTAATACGAAGATACTCAAGACAAGATTAAATATTAAACCGTATCTGTTCATGTCATTTAATTTTAAAATACTATTATTTAAAATTATTTATTAAAATTTACGAAAATTATAATTAATATACTTGCATTCTTTGACGAAATGTAAAATTTAATAGATTAAATTCTTTGTCGTATAACGACCTAATTTATCTAAAGTTACATACTTTTGCCAAAATAGGAGGTCGAAGTTTTGAACTTATGTAACACTAATTTGCTTTTATGTTTTTTTATTAAAATATTATGTTTAGATTAGCCGTTAAAATCGAAAATTCACTAAAAGCTCGAGCATGAGACTAAAACTACTGTTTATTTTAGCTTTTACTTTTTTCGGTACGTCCTTATTTGCCCAAATCTTTGAATCTACAAAGCCTAACCTCTATCTATCGCCCACAATAACTATTGGATATACTTTTAGGTGCGGATGGAACTACGGAATTGATCTGACACTGGGATTGCAGAGAATCATGCCCAGTGTACCAGAAGTTTATTCAGCTGTTAACATGCAGATTTTTTTCATAAACTATAAAGGTGATATACACAGAATCATTGACTTTAATATTGTGGCAGACAGCAAGATAGCACAATTCGGTATAGGCATGGGACGGATATGGAAAAGATGGGGCTACAAAAGCGTGAACAGAGATGGTGCTCTGGGCTATTCCCTTATTTTCAATTTGTCACCTGGGGATTATCGCTATCCTTTTTTTGGGGTAAAAGTCTTTGTCCCAACAGCTAAATGGACATGGTCATCTTTGCCATACTATTTTTCTTATTATACCTTCTGGCGACGTGAACCCTTTATTCTGCACTAACTTCTCCTTGGTTTAACATAAATCTTCCACTGTTCCATGCTGTATGTTTTGCCGACAACAAGACCAGGCAATGCCACAAACATTATCAAGCCTCCAAGAACTACACTTACTAAGGCTACAAGCAGAAATATAAAGAATAGTAAAATAGCAGCCGGTCCCTGCGCACTAAAGGACAGAGAAGACAACATATTCCGTGGTAAAGTAGATATAAAATACTTGCCTGCTTGCGAGATTCCTTTGCTTATAGGATACATACTGCTCTTAACTGTTAGTCTGCTTACATTATGCAAGGGAACTATTGTGTGCCCTACCTGGATAGTACGGTGATCTATTATTCTAAATTTACCTCCCACCTTTCTACCTCCATAATTGCTAACAACAACATATCTCCCAGGTCTCACTACATCCACCTGATAACCAGAACGGTTAACGAAAACCAACACACTATCTCGAAAAATAGCATAACTTGGCAGGCTTATCGTAAAAATCATTAATAGTGGTAAGATTAAACGCTTCATAACAATCTAATTTTCTTGTTTTTGCAGGCTAATATGTTATAAAAAAACATCCATTTATTTGTAAAGTAAAATATTTACTTTAGTTTTGACTAACAAAAAATTTTGGTTAAAAATTACAACTATGGCTATTCTGATTGATAAAGACTCGAAAGTTATTGTTCAAGGGTTTACTGGAAGCGAAGGCAGTTTTCATGCCGAACAAATGATCAAATACGGTACTAACGTTGTTGGCGGTGTTACTCCTGGCAAAGGCGGTACTATACATCTCGACCGCCCAGTTTTTAATACTGTCAAAGAAGCAGTAGATGCCACAGGCGCTAATGTTTCTGTCATCTTCGTACCACCTGCCTTTGCAGCTGACGCAATTATGGAAGCTGTAGATGCTGGTCTGGACCTGGTTATTGCTATCACAGAAGGTATTCCTGTGCAAGACATGGTCAAGGTAAAAAAATACATGGAAGGTAAAAAAACACGCCTTATTGGGCCTAACTGTCCAGGCGTTCTTACATCAGACGAGGCAAAAGTAGGCATTATGCCTGGCTTTATATTCAAAGATGGTCATGTTGGCGTTGTATCTCGCTCTGGCACATTGACTTACGAAGCAGTTGATCAGGTTGTTAAACAAGGACTTGGAATTAGTACTGCTGTAGGCATTGGTGGGGATCCGATCATTGGCTCTCCAATGCTGGACATTATTAAGCTCTTCATGGATGACCCTGATACAGAAGCAATTGTCATGATTGGTGAAATAGGCGGTAGCATGGAAACAGAAGCTGCTCGCTGGATCAAAGAAAATGGTACAAAACCAGTAATAGGTTTTATTGCTGGACAGACAGCACCCAAAGGACGCCGTATGGGACATGCCGGAGCTATTATTGGCGGAAAAGACGACACTGCCGCAGCTAAAATGGCTGTTATGCGTGAATGCGGTATTCATGTTGTAGAGTCTCCTGCTGATATTGGACCCACAGTCCTTAAGGCTCTCCAGAAATAATTAGCCGCTAAGCTATGAATTTAACCAGTAGATATTAAATCGGCAAAAACCTTGCTGCCACTGTTGCAGCAAGGTTTTTGTATAAATGTTTA
>JALWCU010000048.1 GCA_027015275.1 Bacteroidales bacterium
TAATTTTTTCAATGTTAGCAAGTGGACAATGAAAAGTCTGTACAGTACTGCCACGAACGACAAAAATATTTTAGTCGCTAATTTTGAAGATTATCTGGACGGTTTTAGCTCTAATGTAAAGGATATTATCAAGAATTTCAAGGTCAAACAGCAAGTCCGAGAGCTTGCAGACAAAGACCGTCTATTGTGTGTGCTAGAAAAATTTACGTCCGATTACATAAATTTTTCACCCGTAGAGACCATTGACCCCGAAGGGCGCAAGCTGCCGCCGTTGACGAACCACGGTATGGGGTATGTTTTTGAGGAGCTTATCCGCAGATTTAATGAAGAAAACAACGAAGAAGCAGGCGAACACTTTACCCCGCGTGAAGTTATCCGTTTGATGACAAATCTTATTATTGAGCCTGCCAGAGAGTCGCTGCCGTCTGTGATTAATATTTACGACCCTGCCTGCGGTACTGGTGGTATGCTCACCGAGTCGCAGAAGTTTATCAAAAATATCATCAAAGACAAGCCTAAAGATAAACAACCATATATTGAGCTTTATGGTAAAGAGGTGAACCCCGAGACTTATGCTATTTGCAAGGCTGATATGCTTATCAATGGCGAGAACCCTGAGAACATAAAATTCGGTTCGACGCTAGCTGTGGATACTTTTGCTAATGTGCGATTTGAGATTATGATGACAAATCCGCCTTATGGTAAATCGTGGAAAGCAGATGAGAAGTACATTAGAGACGGCAGGGAAGTGATTGATGACCGTTTTTTGGTCGAACTCGCTGATTTTTTTGGAAATATCAAGCAAGAGCCTGCAGTGCCGAGAACTTCTGACGGACAGTTGTTGTTTTTGATGGATATGATTAGTAAAATGAAACCCGTGGAGCAAAACGACTTTGGCTCGCGCATTGCTTCTGTCCACAATGGCTCAGCGCTTTTTACCGGTGATGCAGGTAGCGGCGAAAGCAATATACGACGCTATGTTATTGAGAAAGATTTACTTGACACGATTATCCAGCTTCCGCAGAATTTGTTTTACAACACTGGCATAACTACCTATATTTGGATTTTGAGTAATAGCAAAGAGCCGCAGCGACGTGGTAAGGTTTTGCTAATTGATGCTTCGGGACAATTCAGAAAACTTCGTAAAAATCTCGGTCAGAAGAACTGTGAGTTAGCGCCCGAACATATAGAGCGCATCAAGCAGGCTTATTTGGATTTCAAAGATATTGAGGCTAAAAATGAAGGTGACCTTGCCGCGAAAGTATTTGACGCACAAGACTTTGGTTATTATAAAATCACTATAGAACGCCCAGCACGTCTTAGATCCCAGCTCACTGAGGAACGTATTGAGCCTTTGAGGTTTGACCGCAATTTGTTTGAACCTATGCAATGGGCTTACAATAAGTTTGGTGACAAGGTTTATACAGACCTGGAGAGCATTTCTAAGGATCTGATTAAATGGTGTGAAGAAAATGATTTTGAGCTTACGACAAAGAAAAAACGGACTCTGCTGTCGCCCAAAACTTGGCTTAAGCATAAAAAAATCATTGATGCAGCTTATTTGTTGCGCAATGATTTGGGAGAGGAAGAATTTGATGATTTTAACAACTTCAGAAATTTAGTGCAAAAAACTCTCAAAGACAATGATATAAAACTCTCGTCCTCTGAGCTAAAAACCTTGCTTGACGCCGTTAGC